>CBDTVJ010000393.1:0-4455 GCA_965363655.1 uncultured Halieaceae bacterium
GGCAGCGGGCAAGCCACGCAGAACGACATGTCGTTCCCCCTCATCATCAACCTCACTCCTGCCATCAGCCCAAGGACCGTTCAGTTCATCAATCCCTGCGCTACTGGCAAACTTGTATCCACACCGCTGCGCTCGCTATTTGAGAGGCGTTCCGGCTCATGGGCATTGATGAAGTCAAGGCGCGCTTTGGCGCGGGACAACTTGCCCGATGAGGTTTTTGGCAGGGAGCGTGCCGGTGCAAGCTCAACATAACAGTCGAGGCCCAGTTCCAGCCGCAGCAGCGCAGTCAGGCGTCGTACCAGGTTGTGGCGCTTGTTGGGGTTTGTTTCGCGACATTGGACGACCATCACGCATAGTTCTTCACCTTCATAGTCAGGGACGGAGAACGCCACCGCGTCACCAGAGCGTATTGCAGGCTCTGCTTCGGCGATATGCTCAAGATCCTGCGGCCAGATGTTGCGACCGTGAATAATGATGAGGTCTTTTTTACGCCCGGTGATCGTCAGTAAGCCATCAACCAGGTAGCCAATGTCGCCGGTATTGAGCCATCCGTCCTCACACAGGGCATCGCTGGTTTCCTCCGGCAGGTTGAAATAGCCGGACATGACGCTGGGGCCGCGCAGGTAGATCACGCCACTGTGCCAATCGTCCAGTACGGTTTTGTCATCGTCGCGAACCTGCACTTCAAAACCCGGCAAGGGGATACCGCAGTTGACGAAGTGGCGGCCGCGACCCTGTGATTCGTCCTCGTTCAGCAGTGCGGCCCGGTGGTGATCTGCCAGGTGATCACTGTCGATATAGTGCGTGGTGAACCCCTTCCACAGCGGAGAAAAACTGATCGCCAGTGTGCATTCGGCCATGCCATAGCAGGCCAGGAAAGCACGACGGTCGAAACCGCAGGGCGCCAGTAGCTCGGCAAAGAACTCGAGTGTTTCCGGGCGGATCATTTCGGCGCCAATGCCGGCAACACGCCAGTTACTGAGGTCATAATCTGCCAGGTCGGCGGGGCGTACCCGGCGCGCACAAAGGTCATAACCAAAGGACGGGGCGAAGGAAATGGTGGCGCGGGAGCTGGTCATGAGATTCAGCCACTGACGCGGGCGCAGCGCAAATTCGCGGGTATCCAGGTAATCAATCGAAACCTGTGACGCCATGGGTACCAGCATAAAGCCAACGAGCCCCATGTCATGGTAGAGCGGCAGCCAGGACATCATGCGATCCTCGCCGTTCATCTCCAGCCCCTGGGAGATGATGCCCCGCAGGTTCGCCATGGCGGTGCAATGCTTGATGGTCACACCCCGGGGGAAGCGGGTACTGCCGGAAGTGTACTGGATGTAGGAGATATCTTCGGGCTTGATTTGGGGCAGTTGCTGTTCATCTGCGGGCAGTGCGTGGAACGCCTCGGGCGCTTCCACCATCCACATTGACAGGCCTTCACTGGCTTCCTCGAGGAAGGACAAATAGCCCTCGGAAGCTACCCCGACCACGGCGTCGCTGGCCTCAAGCAAGCGTTGCAGCTGAGCCACGTAGGCACGGTGGCCGCCAACTTTGACAGATGCCGGCAAGGCGACGGGGATAAGGCCTGCATACTGGCAGGCGTAAAAAAAGCAAAGGAAATCGGGACTGGTCTCGGCGACCAGAGCCACGCGGCTGCCCCGTGCAAAGCCAAGCCCCAGCAGTTTGTGGGCCAGTTCGATAGCCTGCAGGCGCAGCTCACGATAGGGCAAGCTGGCGTAAATAGCACCGCGGCCGGTATAGAAGTTAGCGCCCGTTTCACCCAGGGAGGCGTAGTCCAGGGCTTCGGTCAGTGTGGCGAAATCGGCAGCGCGAAAGCGCAGTTCGTGGTTGGTCGGTGTAGACAATGGATTATCCTCGTTTTTGGCGGCTTGGCGTGGCAGCACAACGTCCAACTTCTGTTTCAAACCTGTAATCCCTTCGCTGCTGTCAAACTTGTAACCAGACAGTGCTCCATCAAAACGTCCATTTGGCATAGACAGTGGCAATGCCAATGAAGACCTTTTCGCCGTATTTGCCGGCCAGGTTACCGTTGAGTTCGGATTCCGATGACGCTACCGGGAGGTTACCTTCCCACAATAATTCTGCCGCAGCGCCTATAGTCAGGTTTTTGCGCTTTTGGTACTCGAATCCAAGGCCATACCTGTACATTGCGCCCAGAGGTAGCTCTATAGCGCGGGTCGCCTCAGTCTGCCAATTGGAGTCGTAGGAGATGCCGGCGGAATACTGCCAGTCGGGGGAATATTGATACTGTGCGCCGATACCGAAGTGCCAGGTGTCCCTGAATTTCAGTTCCTCCCTAATCTCGCCCGTAAGATCTTGCACCTTGACCTTGATCGAACCGAAGGCGGACCAATCATCCCAACCCACACCCCCCATGACGGCCCACTGATCGTCCAGCTGGTGAAAAACACCCAGCGAAACTGATTGCGGTATAGTCAGGCCGAGATCCAGATCACCCACCTCATTTAGAGATTCATCGAGCAAGGGTCCCAGCCCGCTAAATCGAATATTGGACTCAAACTCCAGATCCATCTTGGTCAGGTAGCGAAGCCCGATTCGGGTGTTTTCCGAAGGCTCCAGCATGATCCCAAAGTTACCCTGAACGGCAAAATCCCAATCCGAAAGACTCAACTTGCCGTCGGGACGGCCCGGTTCCAGGTTATTGACTCTGGCCTTATCCCTCAGATAACCCATTGTCAGGTCAACACCGACACCAACCGATAGCCAGTCATTGACCTTGTAGGCGATAGTCGGTTGTAACTGAGGCGCCATAAGGGTGGTATTGACCGCATCGTAACGACCCACCCAGTCGGCAGACCAGTCCAGCGTAAGTCCAGCAAAGTTGTGTACGCTGACGCCCAGCATCAAGTTGTCCGAAACGGGATGAATGTATTGCAGCGCTCCCATGGGAAGCCACTCACTGGTCTGGCCGTCACTGCCGACGATGGTCGTTTGCTCACGGTCCGGTTTAAAATTGGCGTGGATATATATAGCGGTGCCATTGACCAGCAACTGGGGCTCATCGAAACGGGTCATACCAGCCGGGTTGGTAAATACCGTACCGGCATCCTGCGCCCGGACAGACGGCGCGGCAGTGGCGGTGGCGATCTCAGTTGCAGCCGCAACTTCATATAAATAGGCCCCACCTGCCCATGCAGTGCCGGCACACGTGGTGAGTAGTGCAACTGTCACACTGCGCATCAGTCGACACGGGGGTTGGCGTTGATTGTCTGTATTTTGCATGGCTATATCAATCCATTATGATGATTCAGACCACCGCCGGCCCACGGCGCGGGGTAGCGTTTATGGACCGAATTTAATCTTATCTGACCCCAATTAACCCTAATGCCAACGCGCATAGAACGACAGGAAGGTGATACTCACATTCTTGTATTTGCCGACCACACCACCGGTGTCCTGAAATGGCACACTGCCCTGGTAGAGCCAGGTTAATCCTGCCCCCAGGGTCAGGTCTTCCCTTGCCGCATATTTAAAACCCGCACCATAGCGGTAGAGTGAGGCCATGGGGAGATCCATGGGCGCTGTACGATCCGTGGTCATGGAAGTGTCATAGGTAACACCGGCGGTCAGCATCCATCTGGGGTTGTACTGGTATTCAGTGCCGGCGCCAAAATGCCAGGTATCGCGGAAACCGCCGTCTACCCTTGTCGTTGGAATGAAGCCATCCTTAATCCCGACTTTCACCTTGCCAAACTTCGACCACTCGTCCCAGCCGACGCTTCCCAGCACCGCCCAGTCGTCATTGACCTGATGATGTATGCCCGCCATTAACGACTGCGGCATTTTCATGCCCAGATCGATCTGCTTATAATTAGGATGCAAGAGATTTCCGGAGACATCCGGCGCATCCTTGAAATTCAGGTCTGTTTCGGTGAGGTAGCGCAGGCCGATGCGGGTGCTTTCCCACGGTTGGAACATGACACCCAGGTTGTACTGCATGGCGAAATCGGCATCGGAAATGCGCAGCTTGCCGTCGCCTGGCTCAACTGTGTCTACCCGAGCTTTATCGTACAGATATCCCATGGTAAGCGCCGCGCCAGCGCCGACCGACAACCAGTCATTGACCTTGTAAGCCACGGTGGGCTGCAACTGCGGCGCGATTATTGCAACTTTGACTGCATCGTAACGGCCCACCCAGTCGGAATTCCAGTCCAGGGCAAGGCCAAAATGGTTCGCCAGGCTGACACCCAGCTTGAGTCGATCCGACACCGGGTACACATAGGCCACGGAGCCGGCCGGTATGACATCTTTCACGGTGCGGCTATTACCCTCTACCGTCGTTTCATCTCCATTGATATCGAGAGGACCATGGATATACACAAAGGTGCCGCCGGCGATCAGCTCCGGGTCATCGAAGCGCGTCATGCCTGCTGGGTTGGTAAACACCGTACCGGCATCATTGGCCCTGGCCGCCAG
>CBDTVJ010000394.1:0-4438 GCA_965363655.1 uncultured Halieaceae bacterium
GATGCAGGTGCGGGCAGAGCACCCAAGCCACGAAGAGGAGCTGCAAATCCTGGAACTGGATAATAATCGACAGAAAGACTCCCAGCAGCCCCCTGCCTCGGTACTTTCTCAGGCCGATCTGCTCGCCATGCGCGCCGCTGCAGCCGAGCACTACCTGGACCCTAAACTGTACGGCTACATTGTTGACCTGGTGCAGGCCACCCGCAATCCCGGCGCCTATAGCGAGGAGCTGGACCGTTGGATACGCTACGGTGCTTCACCCCGAGCTTCAATCGCCATGGCCCGTTGTGCCCGAACCCTGGCCTGGATGCGCGGAGATACCTATGTGTCACCGGAACACATTCAGCAGGTTGCTCCCGAGATCCTGCGCCACCGCATACTTCTGACCTTCGAGGCCGAAGCCGAAGGCATCAACACCGATGATTTCATACAACGTCTGCTGGAGCTGGTCGCCATTCCATGACAGACGAGATGCACCCGCGCCTCGATGAGTTGCTTGAACTACGCCATCAGGCACACACTCTGGGCCTCGCCTCCCACCACCTGGTAAACACCACCTTCAGCGGCCTGTACGCTTCGGTATTTCGCGGCCAGGGGCTCAATTTCGAGGAAGTGCGGGAATACCGGGAAGGGGACGATATCCGTAACATGGACTGGAAGGTCACGGCGCGCACCAACGAACCCCACCTGAAAGTCTACCGCGAGGAGCGGGAGCGCAGCGTTGTGTTGTGCGTAGATCACGGGCCACATATGTTTTTCGGCACTCGCGGCACTTTCAAGTCGGTGCAGGCCGCCCGCGCCGCTGCCCTGCTGGGCTGGGCGGCCAATAGTGTCAATGACCGGGTCGGCGGCATGCTGTTCGGTGATGCCGATACCGGCCTGGTACATTTTCAACCCACCAAGGACCGGCGTGCGGTATGGCGCCTACTCAAGGAAATGGCCAATCCGGTCCGTCGGGCCCAGCACGGCATCGACTGTATCGACCGGGTATTGAAACAGGCCGACCGGGGCAGCGGCACCGGCAGCCTGATCTTCGTGATTGCTGACTTCAACCGTGAATTCCAGGGACTGGACAAGACCCTGGGACAGGTTTGCCAGAAACACTCGGTGGTGCTTATACCGGTAGACGACCCCGCCGACCGTGAGATTCCTTCCGTGGGCCGTGCCCTGTTTCGTGATGCTGAAGGATGCATGGTGGAAATCGATACCGATGACGCCGCCGGCCAGCGCGCCTTCAGCGAACGCTGGGAGGCTCGCCGCGCGGCCCTGATTAAGCTGGCCAATCGGCTGGGCGTAGCAGTGATCCCGGTGCAAACCTCCCACGATGTGCACCGTTCACTGATGTCTGGTCTTGCTATGCGAGCCCGCTCAAGGGCCTACCTGTGACACCGGAGAGCCTGGCCAACCGACTGCACGATATTCATGAGCTGGACCCGGTGAGCATCTGGCCACTGGCTACCGGCTGGTGGTTAATGCTGGCGGGCACGGCCCTGCTGATCTTGCTGTTCATCGGCCTGCGCCGCTGGCGCCCCGACTGGCGGCGATATCTGCCCCGCTATGGATGGTCACGGGACGCGGCCCGTGAACTGACTGCGCTACGCGACCGGGTCGGTCGCGGTGACGCAAAGACCCTGGCAGCCTGCCTCTCGGAGCTGCTGCGACGCATCGCCATTGCCCGCTGTGGACGCGACCGCTGCGCCGGCCTCCACGGTGAGCCCTGGCTGGCCTGGCTTGCGGATCATGATCCCGACGGTTTCGACTGGCGCGCTCGGGGCCGGCTGTTGCTGGAGTTACCCTATGCCCCTCCCGCTGAGCTCGGTGACCAGCCGGAACTGATTAACCTGATCGACGCCGCACTGGCCTGGACCAACCAGTCCAGAGAATGCCCCCTGGGTAAGGAGACGGGTCATGGGGTTTGAATTTCACTGGCCCTGGATGGCGCTGCTGCTGATCCTGCCATTACTGGTACGGCTTCTCTGGCCCCGAACGGATCCGGAACAGGCGGAGACGCTGGCCGGACGCCAGGAAACCCTGCTGCATCCCTCTCTTGCTGACCTGCAGCAGAGCTTTACCGGTCATCGCCCACGGGCCTCCATCAGTGGCCGCGTCCACGGCCTGCTGTTAGTGCTGCTATGGCTGTTCCTGACCCTGACCCTGATGCGACCCCAATGGCTGGAACCCTATACCGAGTCGCGTGCCGAGGGTTATGACCTGATGCTGGCGGTGGACGCGTCCCACTCCATGGAGGCCCTGGATTTTACCGTTAACGACGCCCAGGTCACCCGCATGGCGGTGCTCAAGGGCGTGTTGAACAAATTTATCGCCAACCGGGACGGTGACCGGATCGGCCTGCTGATCTTCGGCAGCCAGGCCTATACCATTGCGCCCATAACCTATGACCTGAATGCGGTACGCCAGCAGCTCGCCGACGTGGTGCCGAATATTGCCGGCGAGGGTACCGCCATGGGAGACGCCATCGGACTGGGGGTGAAAAAATTGCGTGAGCGACCAGAAGGGTCGCGGGTGCTGATCCTGGCCGCCGACGGCAATAACTCATCCGGGACCATCCCGCCGCTGGATGGCGCCCGGCTGGCGGCCCGGTCGGGGATCCGTATCTACACTATTGGCGTGGGCAGCACGCTGGACACCGTGCAGATCATTGAAGGCGGACGTCTGGTGACCCGCGATGACCTGGGCCTGGATGAAAAGATTTTACGCGACATCGCCGGTGTTACCAACGGTGCCTATTTCCGGGCCACTGACACCCGTGCCCTGGAGGAGATCTATACACGAATCGATGAACTGGAGAGGAGTCGTGCCGAATCCCGCACGGTCATAATTCCTTATCCCCTGTACCCATGGACGCTGGGATTGGGCCTGCTGCTACTGTTGGGTCTGGGACTGTTTCCGGAAGGCCGGGCCCGTATTGCGGGAGTCGGACGACATGCCTGAGGCCGGTTTTCATTTCGCCCATCCATGGCTGCTGCTGCTCCTGCTGGCGCCGCTGCCGGTATGGCTGTGGCTGCGTATGTCATCACCGCGTGAGCACAATGAACGCTACCGGGCCTATGCGGATGCACGCCTGTTGCCCTTTCTGCTGGGTCGTCACGACCTGCCACCGCGCCAGCAATGGCGGCGTTTCCTCGCCTGGAGTTTACTTTGGGGTCTGCTGGTTATCGCCATCGCTGGTCCACGTTGGGATTTCATGGACGTTCAGCTGTTTCGCCCCGGTAGCGACCTGGTCATCCTGCTGGATTTGTCCCGCTCCATGGACGTGACTGACATCAGCCCGTCACGACTGGCTCGTGCTCGCCAGGAAATACAGGATCTGATTGAAAAAAATCGCCATTCCCGCCTGGGTTTGATCGGCTTTGCCACCCTGGCCCATATCATTGCCCCCCTGACCGAGGACGGCAACAGCCTGCGAGTATTGTTGCCAGCCCTTTCCACGGACCTGGTCGAACTCAAAGGCAGCCGGCTCACCGAAGCCCTGGCTCGCGCTCAGCAGATGCTGGCCGGACAACCGGCGGACAGCAGCCGGCACCTGCTGCTGATCACTGACGGAGATTTTGGCGATGGCAACCTTGAGGAATACGTCAGACGCATGACCCGTGAGGGCGTGCATCTGCACGTACTGGGTATGGGCAGTGTGGAGGGCGGTCCGGTACCGGACACTGGCAATAGTTTCCTGCTCCAGCAGGACGGCTCTCCGGTGATTTCCACGCTGGACGAGGAGAGCCTGAAAAAACTGGCAAAAGTTGGCAACGGTGCCTATCAACGCGCAGACTACCGTGATGTGGATACCGATGCGCTGCTGGATAGCATTGGCCGGGTAAGCCATGCGGAAGTGGTTGCCAACCAGAAAACCCGCATCTGGAATGAACGCTACTTCTGGCTGGTGGGCCTGGCCATGTTGCTGGTGCTGCCGCTGTACCGGCGTTTTCCGCGAGTCTCTCTGAAACAGGAGGCGCCATGAGCTGCCGCTTACAAAGCCTGCTTTGCAGCCTGTTCCTGTTAGGACTGATGGGCCTCAGTGGCCCGGCACAGGCCGGGCTATTCGAAAACCAGGAACAGGCAGGCGAAAGTCTTTACCAGGAAGGCCGCTATGCAGAAGCCGCTGACACTTTCCAGGATTCGTATCGGCGTGGGGTCGCGCAGTACCGGGCCGGTGAATACCAGAAGGCGGCGCGATCCTTCCAGCAGGTTGAGCGGGAGGAGGTGCGCCAGGCAGCAAAGTACAACGAAGGCAACAGCCAGTTCCGCGCCGGCAACTATGAAAAGGCCATCAGCGCCTATGACAATGTGTTGATACAGAATCCCGAGCACGAGGGAGCGAACTACAACCAGAATCTTGCCCGCATCATGCTGGCCCAGGCCACCCCGGAAGCGGATGTCGAGAAGGAAGAAGAACAGGAGAAAGAGGAACAGAAGGAACAGG
>CBDTVJ010000395.1:0-4435 GCA_965363655.1 uncultured Halieaceae bacterium
CGTTCACCCAATGGCATGAGGAATCTGATCGCCCCTATAGCCACATGAGTCGGATCTGCGCCCTGTCCATTTAACAACCCGTCCTTCCGCTACAACAGTTCTCAACCACCCTCTTCGCCAGCCCTATCAGCCCGGAAACTTGATCCATATCAACTTGTAGTAAGTGAGGCGTGAGCCTTAGCCAATTTGGGGTATGAGCCTCTCAAAACAGGCGCGCATAGTGGCGACAGATCGATAAATTACCCAAGAGGATTCGCCATGAACGCCCCGCAACCAACCCGGATCGAACTACTCTACAAAGCCGCACGCGACATGGTGCCAACTTTGCGCGAACGCACTGAAGAAACCGCCAACCTGGGACAGTTGCCCGAGGCGACGGTCGCCGCCATGCAGGAAGCCGGCTTCTTCCGCATTATGCAACCGGCCCGCTACGGCGGCTTCGAGATGGACCCGGAGGTCTTCTTCAAAGTGCAGATGATCCTGGCCGAGGGCTGCATGTCCACCGCCTGGGTACTGGGTGTAGTCGCCATTCACAACTGGCAGCTGGGCTTGTTCGATGACCAGGCGCAGCAGGATGTCTGGGGCGAAGACGACGCCACCCTGATCTCCTCCTCCTATATGCCGGTAGGCAAGGTGGAACACGTCGAGGGTGGTTACAGGCTGTCCGGCCACTGGGGCTTCTCCTCCGGCTCCAAACACTGCAAATGGGCTTTCCTCGGCGGGATGGTTCCCCCGCAGGAGGCTGGAGCGGCGCCGGACTATCGCACCTTCATGGTGCCGCGTGGCGACTATGAAATCGTCGACAACTGGAATGTCAGCGGTCTGGAAGGCACCGGCAGCCATGACATCGTCGTCGAGGACGCTTTTGTGCCGGAGTACCGCACACACCGCTCCATCCACGGTTTTGAGTGCAACAGCCCGGGCAATGCGGTGAACGACCACTACATCTTCCGCCTGCCCTTCGGCCAGATCTTCGTGCGCGCCGTCTCTTCCTCCAGTATCGGCTGCCTGAAGGGTGTGGTGGACAGCTATATCGCCGTTAACAAGGACCGCGTCGGCCTCAATGACGGCAACAAGATCGCCACCGACCCGGACGCGCAGATGGCGCTGGCCGAGGCCATCGCCACCGTAGACGAATGCCAGACCATCATGTTCCGCAACTTCGATACCATGGTGGAAGCCGCCAGGTCCGGTTCGGAACTGGCCATTGATGACCGTGTGAAAATGCGCTTCGACGCGGCCCTGGTTGCGCGCAAGTGTACTGAGGCCATCAACCAGATGTTCATCTCCTGCGGCGCCCAGGGTATTTTCAAGGATCACCCCCTGAACCGCGCCTGGCTGGACATCAACGCGGGCCGCACCCATGTCGCCAACAACCCCTTCAAATTCGGCCGCAACCTTGGCGGCACCATGATGGGCGGCGACAACAGCGACTTTTTCCTGTAGTGGCCGCAGCCGGTATTTCCAGGGCCTGGTTCTGTAAGCTGAACCGCGCCCTTGATCTGTATCAACAAAGCGCGGTATCGCGTTTTTACAGGCCCTTCAGGCTATAGCTAGCCACGGCGATCCGATCAATAATCGAGCACTATGTATAAAAGAAGCCTGTTACAGGCTATGGAGACAGACCAATGACTGCCATCGAGAAGGCCCCGCAAGACAAGCAAGAACCCTATGTGATCAAGGCCGATGATCGCCCCGAGCGCTATGCCCGTGGCTGGTACGTCATTGGCGGCGCCGGCAGCGTCAGCCACAAACCCCGCCGACTGGAGGTCTTTGGTAGCAAGCTGGTGGTTTACCGTGGCAAGGAAGACAACGACGTACATATTCTGGATGGTTATTGCCCCCACATGGGCGGCGACCTCTGTGATGGCGAGGTCAAGGGAGACTCGGTTATCTGCCCTTTCCACCTGTGGAGCTGGGGCAGTGACGGTGTCTGTGACGACATTCCCTACGCCAGCAAAATTCCCGAGAAAGCAGTGATCAAGTCCTGGCCGGTGCTGGAAAAGAACGGCCTGATTTTCGTGTGGCAGGATCCGGAGGGCAATGCACCCATTCCCGAGCAGGAGCCCGAGCGCAGCGAAGACTGGTATTGCGGGGAATGGACCGACTGGGAGATGGCCGCAATCCCCATCGCTTCACTGGGCCGGGAGCTGGTGGACAATATGGCGGACATGGCCCACTTCGGGCCCATCCACTACTCCACCGTAAAGTCCTTCAGGAACACCATGGAGGGGCACAAATTCGTGCAGTACATGGTAGGTGGCCATGAGATCCTCACTGAAGGTGAGGCAGGACTGATTACCTCGGTTGCTACCTACGAAGGCCCCGCCTACATGACCACCACCATGACCGGCCTGATGGATGGCCACATGATGACAGTGCACCTGCTGGTCAGCCACATCCCGGTGGACATGGGTAACTTCGTGATTAATTTTGGCGTGATGATGAAGAAAAACCCCGATATTTCCGAGGCTGGCAACAAAGCCATGGTGGAAGAGTATACCGAGAAGAATATCGAGTCATTCCACCAGGATGTCGCCATCTGGAACAACAAGTGCATCATCGACAACCCGCTGATGTGTGACGGTGACGGCCCTGTTCACCTGGTCCGCAAGTGGTACGGCCAATTTATGACCGATATCGCCGATATCCGCGAGGACCAGGTACGTGCGCGAGAACATGTCACGCTGGAAGGCCCCAGCGTCGAGGAAACTATCGCCGCAATGGGCTAGGCGACTACAAGTCCCGATTTGTGAACAAGCTCACAAATCGGGACTTTACTTTTTTTCAATACCAAAGCTATCAACCACTACTCTTTTATTCCACTCCATTCGGACTATACTGCGCTCAGGACGTGTATATAAAGAAGGGTGGCATCATGCCTACTGATAAAGCATCTTTTTTCGCCAGGGACCCAAGTCCCTTCGCCAGTGATGGTGCAGCAACTGGCAAGAAGAAATATATGGGTGTGGAACGGCGACGCTTCAATCGCCGTGCGCTCGAAGAGCGCCGCGGAGAAATCCGCTTTGAGCTGTCCAAGGAGGACCGACGCAACAGCACGGGCCGCCGGGAAAACGACTCCGATACGAAATTCTGGTAAACCCCCGAGGAGTTACTGCCGCAACTGCACGTGACTGAGAAAAAGTATGGCGGTGAGCAGCACTACGGCGCCCCCCTGGTGAGCGGTCCCCAGCGCTACCGGAACATGTAACAACAAAGTACTGATACCCAGGGTCACCTGCATACACAACGCAGTAACCAGCAACACTGCCCCCAATCTCCCCCGCCCCACATCAGATCTGCGATAGACCGCAAAAGCGAACGCATTCAGCAGCACAAACAGCACATAGGCGAACATGCGGTGGTTGAACTGGATGGTGGTGATGTCCTCCAGCGCTGACAGCCAGAACGGCGTCTGCGTATACAGACCCGCTGGAATAAATGAGTCACCCATTAACGGCCACGTCGAGTAGGCCAAACCGGCCCGGGTGCCGGCCACCAGCCCACCGGAGAGAATCATCAGGTACACCAGAGCCGCCAGAAGCAACGACCAACGGGCATAAGGCCTGTTGCCCGCCGCGGGCGTTTCGCAAGCGAATAGCAGGTCAAAGGCCAACCATACCATGTAGGCATAGATAGCCACCGCCACACCCAAATGTGCAGTGAGGCGATACTGGCTGACGTGAGGGTTGTTGACCAAGCCACTTTTGACCATGTACCAACCCAGCAGACCCTGTAAGCCTCCCATAAAAAACAGCACCAACAACTGTGGCATCAAGCCGGGCCTGATGCGGCCACGCATAGCGAAATATAGTAGCGGCAGCAGGAAAATAATCCCTATCAAGCGCCCCAATACCCGGTGCAGGTACTCATACATGAAGATGGATTTGAAGCCATCCAGGCTCATGCCCTTATTGATCTTCTGGTACTCGGGAAATTGCTTGTACTTGTCGAAGGTCTCTACCCAGGCCTGCTCCGACAGAGGAGGCACAACTCCAATCAGCGGCTTCCACTCCACCATGGACAAACCAGAGTCTGTCAGCCGGGTCATCCCTCCCAGTAAAATCATGCCGAAAATAACCGCCGCGCAGAACAGCAGCCAGCGGGCGACCTGCCGGTCATAGTGAGCTTGTTGGAGGTTTGTCATAGTTTTCTTGGCTTGAACGCTAAAAAGACATTATAACCGATTACTGCCGCGGTACCGGGCACCCAGGGGCGCCAAGTCAATCGTCACACATCCTGATTGAGAGAGGTTGGCTGGCATCAAAATGAATATCCCGTTGCGGGAAGGCCACCACGATACCGGCTTCGTTAAAACGCCGGTTGATCTCAGACCGCAGTTCACTGGACACTATCAAACGCTGCTCCAGTTGATCAATGAAAAAGCGCAGGCTGATCAACAGGCTGTTATCGCCAAACTCATCAAAGCTAACGA
>CBDTVJ010000396.1:0-4425 GCA_965363655.1 uncultured Halieaceae bacterium
TAAGCACAGCACATAATCCAATGGCCAGACGCATCACATCGCTCTCACCTATGTTCTTGAGTAGTGGGGTTCCGGTCAGTGTTGCCCTTGTCAGGCTCACAGACTCATCAGTGCCTTTGAGCGTTTCCGCCTTGGCTATTGCGGCAGCCGGGAACAGATTGATTTTATTGTCATGGCAGGTGAGCAGGTAGTCCGCGTCGTCTCCGTCAAACATCAGATAGTTGTCTTCTTTCGTGGCAAGGGCGATGGCTACACGCTTTTCGCCATTGATAAGCGAGTTGGCTAGCCCTGCCTGATCGTGACGACTGGCAAGATTGGCAGTGAAAGCCGTGGCTAACACTGTGGGAGAGATCAGTTGGCGTCCGGCCTCGCGGGCCAGAAGTATTTCTTCGGCAATGCCAAGGCCGCTGCCGCCGAGGTGCTCCGGGCAGCTGACACCGAACCAGCCCAGTTTCACAAACTGCTGCCAAAGTGCGTCGGGATAGGGGGTGCCCAGGTTGATTGTTTCCTGGTAGCGCCGAATCGGTACCTCGCTAGAGAGAAACTCGCCGATCACACTGACAATTTCGGCCTGCTCGGTTGTGGGAAGAAGGTTCATTCGGTCTCCTTAGCGGCTCTTGGGCAAGCCGAGAACTCGCTCGCCAATGATGGAGCGCTGAATCTGCTCGGCGCCGGCGGCGATAGTATCGGCGTAGCGAAACAGGTAAGTGCGCACCAGGTCTTCATGCTTGCCCTGGTAAACCAGCCCGTCGGCTCCCAGTAGCTCCATCCCGAAATGGCTGATTCGCTGGCTCAGCTTGGCAAAGAACAGACGCACAATTGATCCTTCAGGCCCGGGCAGATCCTGATTGCTGTTGCGGGAAATGCTCATGTAGGTCATCGCTTTCAAAGCCATCACCTCTGCTTTGAGACCGGCTAGGCGCTCGGCAATTTCATCATGTGCGATAGCCGCTCTTCCGCCGATGTGGACTTCCCTTGCCAGTTGTTCCATCTGTACCACGTCGTGCTCGAGTTCTACCTGGTCGGCAATAAACGCGGTGCCGCGCTCGAAGGACAAGGTGGACATGGCGGTGCGCCAGCCGTTATTGAGCCCGCCGATGACCTGTGACAGCGGGATGCGAACATCGTCATAGAAGACCTCACAGAACTCGCTCTCTCCGGCCATATTGCGGATCGGGCGTATGGTGATGCCCGGAGTTTTCATATCGCAAACTACCCAGGTGATACCCCTGTGCTTTTGGGCGTCGGGGTCGGTGCGCACGAGCAGTTCCTGGAAGTCTGCGACATCGGCATAGCTGGTCCAGAGCTTCTGGCCGTTGATGACCAGGTGGTCCCCGTCGATTTCTCCACGGGTGCGCAAACTCGCCAGGTCAGAGCCTGCTCCCGGTTCTGAGAACCCCTGGCACCAGACGGCGCTGCCGTCGAGTATCTTTGGCAGGTGCTCGGCCTTATGGTTGTCGTCACCACAGGCGATCAGTGTGGGGCCTGCATGCGCGAGCCCGACAAAGCAAACGCTTTTCCAGCCGCCTGGAGGAACATCGGCGGCGGCATACTCCTCGTACCATATAAGCTGTCGGGTCAGAGACAAGCCTCGTCCGCCGTAAGCCTCGGGCCAGGCGATACCCGCCCAGCCTGCGTCGAAGAGGGTTTTCTGCCAGGCGGTGTCATGTTCGCGGCAGGCGGCCAGATCCGCCACAGAGGGACGCTGCTCCTGCGGGCGGTTATCCGCAAGCCACTGGCGCACGTCTTCCCTGAACAGTTGGTCATCGGGACTGAACTGAATATTCATTGGGTATGGCTCTCCAGCAGTGCCCGGATTGCAGGCAGGTCCGGTTTCAAGGATGCGTTGCGGGGTATGGACCTGGCCACCAGGAAGCGCACGGGAACCTGGTAGGAAGCCAGACCCTCCCTGGCGAAAGATGCCACCGCTTGCAGATCCAGTTCGTCAGTCCCGGTTGTGGGTTGGAGGAGGGCAGCGGGCACCTGGCCGAGCCTGTCGTCATCAAGGGCGACCACAACAGCCTCTTCGATATCCGGGTGAGTCTGTAGCACGCTCTCCACGTCGGTTGGCAGGATTTTGAAGCCGCCGCGGTTGATGGCGGCATCGGCGCGGCCCCTGATCCACAGGAAGCTCTCGTCATCGAGGATGGCGATGTCGGTGGTAGGTACCCAGGCTGCCGCGCCCGATGCGGACTGCACCGAACGGATTTCGAGAATACCTTCTTCCCCCCGGGGGAGTTCTTCGCCGCTTGTGGCATCCACAACGCGCAATTCTGAACCCGGGAACGCCCGGCCGACGCTGCCCAGCTTTGCGGGCATGAATTCACGGTGCAGTGGGAAACTCCAGCCAGCCACGCCCCCGGCAAATTCGGTGGCGCCGTACACAACCAGCAGGGGCACAGCATACCGGGCCTCAAAAGACTGCTGGATATCGGGCCGCAAAGCCGCACTACCGCAGATGACGGCCTTGAGACTGGCCAGCTTTTCTACGGGGACATCCTCATCCAGAATCATTTTTACCGTGGCCGGTACCAGGTGGCCCAGTTTCAACTGATGGCGCTGTACAGCATCGCTCCAGATCTTCACGTCAAAGCGGTCCATCAGGATTTGTGGCCGGGCGTCGATAATTGCCTTCAGGGTGTGAAACAGACCACCGATATGCGCCAGGGGGTTGGCTACGATAACGGGCGTATCCTTGATTTGCACGGCACTGCTGCCGGCCTCGGGCATCTGATCAGAAATCGGGTGCAGCAGCCCGGGATACTTGAGGGGGATACGTTTGGGAGTGCCGGTGGTGCCACTGGATTGCATCATGACCGCGACGCCTTCCAGGGGGGCGCAGAATCCGGTGAAGGCCATTCCTGCACGAAGTTCCAGCCCGACCCCTATAGCCGTATCTGTCGCTTGCAGCACGGCATTTCCGTTCCTGTCGACCGCCGCCATTAATGACTCATCGTCGATATCATCGCCCGCAGCGATCAGCAGGGGCAATCGCAAAGACTCAAGCTCAGCGCCAATTTTTGCGCCTGAATGCATTGGATTAAAGGTGATGAAACAGTGGCCGGCGCGGGTAATGGCCAGCAGTGCGGCAACGGTTGCCGCATTGTTGTGGGCAATGACGCCGACCTGACTACCGATCGGCAGGGACAGGGAGGCAAAGATGTTATCGATGGCGTGAATACTGCCCGCCAGTTGTTCCCAGCTGTAGCTGATGTCATGGACATAGATTGCGGTAGCCTCGGGGGCCAGGGTCAGTACATGATCCAGATGGCGGCGAAATTCTTCGTGGTTACGCACTGCTCAGCTCTCCAGTGGTTCTTCTGTGCCCCTCAGTTCCATCATTTTTGCACCTCGTTCGCGCAACTCCCGCGGGGCGACCGGCAGCGAGACAGGGCCGAACTCCCGGGAAGGCAGGAGAATTTCCGCGGTACCGGTGACCGAATCCTCATCGCGTTGGTTAGTGCCACGAACCTCGATCGTCACCACACAGCCAAGCTCATCGCGACGCTTATCTGTAACCTCGCCGCGCATGATGTGGGTATCGCCAAGGAAGTTAAACGTATTAAGCCGGTTGGACATATTCCTGAGCCAGGCGTCATCCCCCATCCAGTTCGTGAGCAGGTGACTCATCCAGCAGCTGCGCATCTGGCCGTAGTCATAGGGCGCCGGCAGGCCGATCTGTTGGGCCCAGTTGGGATCCCAGTGCATCCGCTGCATGACATCTGGCACGCCATACTCGTCGGGATTGTAAAAGCCTTTCAGTTTCTGGGTGCGTCCTTTCCAGGCATGGCGCAGCGGGCCGATGCCATACTCGCCCATACCCCAGCCGACGTGTTGGGAAATGACGTCGGTGACAGTCATGGGGCCTTTTACTATCGGGACCAGTTGGTCACCCACGGCGACATCTTCGAACCAGCGGGGCAGGTCACCGCGCCGTTCCTCGGCCTCATAAAGCGCGTTGATTTCTTCGATGTCCGCCTCCGTGTAGGTGGCACGTTCGATCTTGGCGTGTTTTCCTGTTTTCTTGGAGCCGCCACGTTCTGCACTGACATAACTCTCGTAGCGTACCGCCACCGGATCTCCCATACGGTCCACATGCATGAACCGGTAGGTCTCGATGATGGAGCGGCCACCGCTGAAGCTGGACGTCTTGACCTCCACGCTGGAGGTACTGGAATCGACAAAGGTCTCATCACCCGTATAGATCGGTTTGTACCATTCCCAGCGTACGCCGGAGTAGTATTTACCTACGCCGCGAAACAAACCGCGGAACAAGTTTTTTTTGTCTCCACTCAGGGGCGGGATTTCGCATCGGCCGGTCGCGATGGGATACATAGGCGCTGCGACCATGCCGCGCCATCGCGATTGCTTACCGTAGGACTCATCCTGGTAGAGCGGGTTGTCATCACCATAGCCCCAGTTGAA
>CBDTVJ010000397.1:0-4420 GCA_965363655.1 uncultured Halieaceae bacterium
TTGAGGACCTTGTGCTCAATATTGGATTTCTTGAAACGCTCGGACATGCCCTCGGAAGTCTCCACCGAAGCGGTTCCCACCAGTACCGGAGAACCGTTTGCCATACACTCCTTGACGTCCGACACAATCGCATCGAATTTTTCCTCAACACTGAGGTAAACAAGATCGTTCATGTCATCCCTCTGCTGGGACACATTGGTGGGTATCACCAGTACTTCCAGGCCGTAGATCTGCCGGAATTCAAAGGCCTCCGTATCGGCTGTACCGGTCATGCCGGCGAGCTTGTTGTAGATACGAAAGTAGTTCTGGAAAGTTGTGGAGGCCAGAGTCTGGCTCTCGCTCTGGATAGCCACCCCTTCCTTGGCCTCAATGGCCTGGTGCAAGCCTTCCGACAGGCGCCGGCCCGCCATGGTGCGGCCAGTATGTTCATCGATCAGCACCACCTGATTCTGTTGCACAATGTATTCCACATCACGCTGGTACAGGGCATGGGCACGCAGGCCTGAATAAACGTGGTGTAACAGGTTGAGATTGGTGGCGCCGTAGAGGCTGTCCCCTTCTTCCAGCAGGCCCTCGCTGATCATCAGGCCCTCGATAAATTCGTGCCCGGATTCGGTCAGTTCTACCTGGCGCTGCTTCTCATCGATGGTGAAATGCCCCTCCTCTACCTCGGTGCCAGGCTGGAGAGATGGAATCATGCGATTAATACGCTTGTACAGCTCAGAGCTGTCTTCCGAGGCGCCGGAGATAATCAGCGGGGTGCGTGCCTCATCGATCAGTATGGAATCAACCTCATCGACAATGGCGAAGCTCAGGCCGCGCTGCATCCTGTCATCGATGGAAAACGCCATGTTGTCCCGCAGGTAATCAAAACCGAACTCGTTGTTGGTGCCATAGATTACATCCGCAGTATAGGCATCATGCTTCTCCTGCTGTGACTGTCCTGACCGAATGACGCCAAAGGACACACCCAGGAAGTTATACAGTGGCCCCATCCAATGGGCGTCCCGGTTGGCCAGGTAATCATTCACCGTAATCAGGTGCACGCTATTGCCGGTCAGCGAGTTGAGATAGGCCGGTAGGGTCGCCACCAGCGTCTTACCCTCCCCCGTGCGCATTTCAGCAATTTTGCCCTCATGCAGGGCCATGCCGCCGATAAGCTGCACATCAAAGTGACGCAAGCCCAGCGCCCTCTCACCGGCTTCTCGCACCACCGCAAATGCCTCCGGGAGTATTTTATCCAGACTCTGTCCATCTGCCAGGCGCTGCTTGAACTCGCCTGTTTTTGCCGCCAGTTGTACGTCGTCCAGCGCCTTAATATCGTCCGTCAGCGCATTGATCTGCTTGACGACTTTACGCATACGCTTCAGCTCCCTGCTATTGCGGGTACCGAATACAGTTTTCAGGGTTTTGCTAATCATGGCATTTCATCATATAGAATATAGGGATATCCCCCCCGAATCTGCGGAGGAGAGTGGGTATCAGGGGAAAATGAGTCTCAGCGTCGAGTGCGGGCCAGGTAACTGGAGGGGTCGACCGAGCGACCGTGTTTGTAGACTTCGTAGTGCACATGAGCGCCGGTAGAGCGTCCGCTGGAACCCATGAGTGCGATGGTATCGCCCTTGCGTACCACATCCCCGGACTCGACCAGGTTTTCCTTATTGTGTGCATAGCGAGTGACGTAGCCATCCCCGTGGGATACCTCCACCAGTTCGCCATAGCCACTCTTGGTGCCGGTCCAGGTAACCACGCCGGCGGCCACCGCCATCACTTCGGTGCCTTCCTTCGCTGCGAAATCCAGGCCGTTATGCATGGCCAGTTTACCGGTGAAAGGATCTGTACGCTGGCCGTAGTGTGAGGATATCCACCCCTTTTCCACCGGGCGGCCCGACAACCAGCTCTGCTCCTGCAGTTTGCGGTTGTGGAGCAGGGACTCAAGTACTTCCAATTGCTGTTCGCGGTCGTTGAGGCGCGCCTCAAAACGACTCAATTCGTCACCGAGATCCATTGAGGTGAAATCGACGTTGAATTCTCCGGCCATGGGACCACCGAGTGCCGGTGCCTGGCTAAAATCGAACTCGCCTTCCTCAAGATCGGCCATTGCTGTCAGGTGCTGGCCCAGGGCGTCCAGACGCGTCATGCGGGCTTGCAGCTCCGCCAGATTGAGCGTCATCGCCTGCAGGCTGAGTTCCGCCAGGCCCTGCAGGTCGTCAAATTCGCCAGACTGCTTGTCCAGTTCATCCTGCAGGGTATCCAGTGAGGCCCCACGCAGTGACCGTGCTTCACTATCCTGCCCGGCGAAATACCCGGATGCCACCATGCCCAGGGGCAAGCCCAGGCAGCACAGGGACAGCAGCGCCCTGGACCAGCGGCCCAGTTCTACGGAGCGAGAACGCCCGTGTTTTTCGCTAATGAGAATAAGTTTCATTTAGGGGATAACAGACACATGAAATTGGCCCCGGACTATGCCACAAGCGGCGCCAAAATACCATTTGCTGGCCATCTGGAAGCGGTGTTTGAAAACAGCCCCTGCAGGTGGCACCCGAGGCTATCTAGACAAGGCTATCCCCATGCGGCCTGGCCGCAAATGAGACCGGCGCGGTGTCCGCATCATCAAAGGTCACCAGTTCCCAGGCATCAGACTGTGACAGCAGCGCCCGGACTGCCGCATTATTGAGCGTGTGCCCCGACTTGTAGGCACGGAACTCGCCAATCAGGCTGCTGCCAAGCAGGTACAGGTCGCCCATGGCGTCCAGTACCTTGTGTTTGACGAACTCGTCTTCACTGCGCAGGCCTTCGCTATTCAATATGCGGTAGTCATCCACCACCACGGCGTTGTCGAAGCTTCCGCCTCGTGCCAGGCCCTTGGAGCGCAGGTACTCCACCTCGTGCATGAAACCGAAGGTGCGAGCCCTGCTCACCTCCTCGACGAAGGAGGTGCTGGAAAAATCCATTTCAGCGTGAGCGGTCCGTTCGCGAAAAACGGGTTGGTCAAAATCGATGGTGAACGATACTTTAAAGCCATCAAAGGGGAGGAAGCTGGCTCTTTTGTCGCCATCCTCGACCGTGACCTCACGTTTAACACGAATGAACTGTTTGGGAGCCTCCTGCTCCTGAATTCCCACAGACTGGATCAGCAGGACAAAAGGCCCCGCGCTGCCATCCATTA
This sequence comes from uncultured Halieaceae bacterium, assembly GCA_965363655.1. Classification (GTDB taxonomy): domain Bacteria; phylum Pseudomonadota; class Gammaproteobacteria; order Pseudomonadales; family Halieaceae; genus Marimicrobium. The sequence goes on from CBDTVJ010000397.1 coordinate 3,170, forward strand.
TGGGCACTTCCGGGGCACTGACATCCACGTAAGCATTGTCTACACCGAGACCGGAAAATGCCGCGAGCAAATGCTCTACCGTAGAAACTCGCTGGCCCTGTACGACCAGGCTGGTAGAGAGCATGGTATCGCCAACGTTTTCCGCACGCGCAGGCATCACCAGCACCGGGTCAAGGTCGACCCGGCGAAAAACGATACCGCTATCGACTGGCGCGGGATGCAGGACCAGATGGACCTCATCTCCCGTATGCAAGCCGATGCCGGTGGTTTCAACCACTCCTGCGAGCGTGCGCTGGCGCAGCACAATCTTCCCCAAGACCTGCTCCGGACAGACTTCAGTGCAGAAGTCCGGTCCGGGCCTGGTTTCGGTAGTCTCTCGCTAGTCAGCCTGTCGACGCAGGAAGGCGGGAACATCGAAAACCTGATCGCTGGTCGAGTCAGTGAAGGACGGCTGTCCACCTGCTGCTGCACGTGATTTTTCACGCATGCCTGGCGGGCGATCATATGTTTTGTAGTCCGGCGCAGCTTCCACGTCGGCGGCAACAGACTTGGACGCAGCAGTATCTACTACTTGCAAGGGGGCGCGAGCCGCCTCACCACCGAGGCCGGTAGCGACTACCGTTACTTTCAGCTCTTCGTGCATATCCGGGTCGATAACAGTACCAACCACAACTGTCGCCTCTTCGGAAGCAAATTCCTCAATGGTGTCGCCCACTTCGGAGAACTCGCCCAGGGAGAGATCAAATCCAGCGGTGATATTGACCAGGATACCACGGGCACCCGCCAGGTTAATGTCATCCAGCAGCGGGCTGTTGATGGCTTTCTCTGCCGCCTCACGAGCGCGGTTTTCACCCTTGGCGTGGCCGGTACCCATCATTGCCATGCCCATTTCAGACATTACAGTGCGCACGTCGGCGAAATCCACATTGATCATACCGGGACGGATGATCAGGTCGGCGATACCCTGCACGGCGCCCAGCAGTACGTCATTCGCCTCCTTGAAGGCTTCCAGCAGGCTGGTGTTCTTGCCCAGCACTTCCAGCAGTTTCTCGTTGGGAATGGTAATCAGTGAATCAACGTGCTGCTGCAGCTCCGCCACCCCCTCGTGGGCAATACTCAGTCGCTTCTTGCCCTCGAAAAGAAACGGCCGGGTTACCACGGCCACGGTCAGGATACCCAACTCGCGCGCCACTTCGGCCACAACCGGAGCACCGCCAGTACCGGTACCACCACCCATACCCGCAGTAATGA
>CBDTVJ010000398.1:0-4377 GCA_965363655.1 uncultured Halieaceae bacterium
AATATCGACAACGCCATCAACGTTTCCGATACCACGGTAGAAGAATTTTTGGCGGCAACCGACATGGACAAGCCATTGATCATCTACTGCTACCACGGCAACTCAAGCAAGGGGGCTGCGGAGTTCTTCCATAGCAAGGGCTATGCCGAGGTCTATAGCATGGACGGTGGCTACGAGGAATGGCGCCTCAAGTACTGAAACAGCTTTACCCCGCTCTATATAAATCTTCACCCCGCGCCCAACTGGCGTGAAACCCGGCGGGCACCCGCTGGGGAATCTGTACCCGCGCAATCGGCCCCTGCGCAATATCCGTGGCATCAAAAACCAGGCAGCTGGAAGTCCAGTCATTGCTGTCGGTGGTGAGTGTAATCACATAACCGTCGTCCTCGGCGGCACTGCGGTCGGCACCGGCCCTGGGTGCGAACACTGCTTCGCTGCCGAAAACACCCGCTCCGTAATCCCACTGCTGATTCTGCCCGGTATCATTGTTGTACTTCACCAGACCGTCGAAGCGCAGTGTATGCCCGCCTTCGTGCAGCAGCGGAATTTTCTGGTGATAGGAATATTGACTCTTTACCCCGTGGAATAGCGGGTTGGATTTGTTGAACTCGGTATTGAGATCATCAATATCACCCTCGCGCACCTCACCGGTCTTCAGGTTGAAACGCCAGCGGTAGGCATTGGCCTCCAGGCGCATGTAAGCCAGCATGGAAGCCAGCTCGCCCTCACCCTCCTGCGCCTGGGGCATGGGATTAGTGGAACGACAACCATCCATAACGACCCAGTCGCCCTCTTCCCAGCAATTGCTAACATGCAGGATGTAACAGGGCTCGCAGTCAAACCAGCGCACGTCGCTACCCTGCCCGCGACGCGGAACAATGCCAAAGCGCGCCGGCATATCACGGTAGAAGGTCAGCACCCGATACTTGTGCTTACGCAATACATCCATGTCATGGAAGAACGGCAGGTCATGCAGCACCATGTAATTGGTGGTGAAACCGATATCGTGTGGCAATCGCGGTCCGGGCAAGTCGATAGACATCTCGTGCAGCAGCCTGCCATTCTCATCCGCTACACCACAGGTCAGGTAAGGGAGCTCATCCCCGTAATCAAAAAACAGCAGCTCGCCAGTGCTCCAATCGACCTTGGAGTGCGCCGACATACGCCGCTGCGCCCTGCCCTCAAGGTCAAAATGCGATTTGGTTTCCAGGGTCATACTGTCGAGGCGATAGGGGTCGCCCGCGTTGTACCAGAGGGTCATCAGGTCACCGGCATACCAGAACAGGTCGGTGTTGGAGGTGTCCTTGATACCAAAGCGAGAGATGTCGTAATCAAAGGGGCCCATTACGCCGGGAGAAATTGACTTACCATCCTCGAATTCCTGTTGCAGGGCCGCCGTCTGTACATAGCGATTGCGATAACTCACCTTGCCATCCCTGAAATACACGCCGTGGACCATGCCATCCCCATCGAAGGGGTGGTGACGATTCATGGGCTGGTGCACCGGGTTGGGCCCATTGCGAAAATAAGCGCCCACCAGGTCTGCAGGTAATTCCCCCGTTACCGCCAGGTTCTCGGCGTGTATTTCATTCACGGTGGGCGCGTACACACCGTGCAGGTAAGGGTTATCCAGGTCATAGATCCAGGTCGGGGCGTCGTCCAGGGTGCTCACCGGCCCGATGCAGTGCTCAGTCGTGGGATATTCTCGTACCAATGCCATGGGGTTTTCTCCTGAAGAGCTGGCTATACGCCACATAGAACCTCCAAGAGTATATCCTCGAGGTGCCTTTAGGCAATTGCACGTAACGCCCGAAAAAGCCGGGTTCCAGCGCCTTGTCACGCTGCGGGGACTGGCTTAGTATCCTGCCATGTCCCCAGCGGAGTCCCCAGCATGAGCCAGCCTATCTATATTCTCGGAGGCGCCCAAACAGATTTCTCCCGCAATTGGGCACGCGAAGACCTGGAAATATACGACATGTTCTCCGCAGTGCTACAGGCCGGAGTACAAAGTGCGGGTATAGAGCCGGCCCAGATCGAGGTAGGCCACGTGGGCAATTTCGTGGGCGACCTCTTTACCGGGCAGGGCCTGCTGGGCGGATTTTTTGGGCAGGTGTACCCGGAACTGGCGTCAATACCAACGTCCCGCCATGAGGCCGCCTGCGCCTCCGGGTCTATCGCCATACTGTCCGCCATGCGCGACATTGAGGCCGGTCATTACCAGGTCGCCTGCGTGCTCGGGCTGGAGCTGATGCGCAACGTCGATGGCAAGACCGGCGCTGAACACCTGGGCGCCGCACGTTGGCTGGGACACGAGGCCAACAGCTGCGACTTCCCCTGGCCCCATATGTTCGACCGCATTACCCAGGAATACGATAAACGCTACGGCATCCGCAGCGAGCATCTCAACAGCATCGCTGAAATCAACTTCGCCAATGCCAAACACAACCCCAATGCCCAGACCCGTGGCTGGCAATTTCCACAGGGCTGCTTTAGCAACAACGATGAACTCAATCCGGTAATAGATGGCAGCGTGCGCAAAATGGACTGCGGCCAGATTACTGACGGTGCTGCCTGCCTAGTGCTTGCCGGAGAGAAAGCCGCCCGGGAGCACGCCGCTCGAAGCGGCGTGAAGCTGGAAGATATTCCCCGTATCAAGGGCTGGGGACACCACTCCGCCCCTATTCTGCTGGAGACGAAACTGGCACTCTCCCGTGACCAGGCACTACTGTTTCCCCACGCCAGGGCAACACTGGACGACGCCCGCCAGCGAGCGGGTTTCAAGCAACTCACTGACCTGGACGGGCTGGAGACGCACGACTGCTTCACCGTGACAGAGTACATGGCGATAGATCACAGCGGTCTCACCGCGCCAGGCGAGAGCTGGAAAGCCATAGAAGAAGGCCGCATTACCCGCGATGGGGATTTCCCCATCAACCCCAGTGGCGGCCTGATCGGCCTGGGACATCCAGTAGGCGCTACCGGTGTGCGTATGGTGTTGGACTGCGCGCGGCAGGTAACAGGCGAGGCGGGTGAGTACCAGATAGCCGGGGCACGCAATATGATCACCTTCAACGTCGGTGGCAGCACCACTACCTGCGCCAGCTTCATCGTAGGCGTGGGTGCATGAAGGATGCCTTCATCTACGAGGCCATTCGCAGTCCGCGCACCAGGGCAAAAGACAGCGGCGGCCTGCACCAGCTGGCGCCGCAGGAGTTGCTGCGCCAACTGTATGACGCCCTGTCGCTGCGCTGCGACCTGGACCCACAACTGGTCGGCGAAATTATTCTTGGCTGTGTCACACAGCACGGCGAACAGGCGGGAAATATCGCCAAGACCTCGGCGCTGTATGCCGGCTGGCCCGACGCTGTCAGCGGCCTGACGATCAACCGCTTCTGCTCTTCCAGCATAGATGCAATTTCGCTGGCGGCCCTGAAAGTTGCAGCGGGGCAGGAACGCGCCATGGTCGCCGGCGGTATCGAAATGATGTCGCGGGTACCCATGCTATCCGATAAAGCCCGCGTGTTTAGCGACCCGGCCTTCGCTGCCCAGTGCCGCATGTTCCTGATGGGCAGCGGTGCCGACCTGATCGCCAGCCTGCAAGACATCAGCCGGGAAGAGGCCGACGCAGTGGCGTTGGAGAGCCAACAAAGGGCGGCACGCGCCCGCGAGGAGGGCTACTTCACTTCTATCGTTCCCATTCTGAATCAGCATAAGGACAGCAGCATCAGCCAGGACGAGTGTATTCGCGACGGCATCACCACCGATGAACTGGCCAAACTGCCACCGGCCTTTGCCGAACTGGGCGCCAGTGGCGTGGATGACGCGCAACTGGCGGCTTTTGGCAGGCTGGGTGAGATCAGGCATATACACACCGCAGGCAATTCACCGGCGATGTGCGATGGCGCGGCCGTGTTATTGATCGGCGACGAAAGCCTGGGAGAAGCCCTGGGCCGCAGCCCCCGGGCGCGCATCGTGGGCGCCGCCACGGCCAGCGCAGAGCCACTGGAAGTACTTTCAGGCTGTATCAGTGCCACTGAGAGACTGTTGCGGGAACAGGGCAGGAGCAGCACAAATATAGACCTGTTCGAGATTCACGAGGCCTTCGCTGCCACAATCATCAAAGCACAGCGCGAACTCAATATTGGCCCGGACAAACTCAACGTTAATGGCGGTGTGATCGCCCTCGGCCATCCTATGGGGGCTACCGGTGCCATGATGACCGGCACTCTATTGGACGAAATGGAGAGACAGGACCTGGAGTCCGGTGTTGTCGCTGCCAGTGGCGCCGCCGGCAGTGGCAGCGCATTGCTCATAGAGCGTTGCTAATCACCAGAGCCATCCACACAGTTAAGGGGAATAATGCGTCATGTGTAATTC
>CBDTVJ010000399.1:0-4343 GCA_965363655.1 uncultured Halieaceae bacterium
TATGGTCGCTATTATGGCCGCTGGCGGGGAGGAGTGTTCCGGGTTCGAAACCCTCAAAAACGTGGTAGTATTTTGACAACATAAAAATATTGAAAGACTCACGTTTCATGCATATCACCCCCTCTATTGCACGATGAGCGAACTTACCGTTGGTGCCGGAAAATTCAAGCGCCTGCTCGACTACCTGCAGCAGATTGGCCTGGACGCATCGGCCATTGCCGGCAGGGTGAATATCCTGCCCGAGCGCATCACCGCCCTGGACTCCACGCAGCAGTTGCCCGCCCTGCAATATGCCCGTCTGTACAAAGCGGCGGTGACTGAAATGCAGACGCTGGGCCACCCCATTCCCTGGGCGGCAGGGCTGGGCAGCGAAGCGTTTGACCTGATGTGTCGCTGCATCATTACTGCGCGTACGTTGGGTGAGGCCCTGCGCATCGCCGAGCGCTTCGATAAGCTGTTATATCCCATGATAGGCTACAACGTCAGGTTACTGGATGACGGCGTTTCATCCAGCGTCAAGCTCAGCTATTGGATTAACGTCAAAGAAGAGGAATCTGTGCTGGCGCCGGCCCACTGGGATCGGTCTGGTTTCCAGGCAACAGTCGCCCGCGCATCGGGGCTGGAAGTGTGGTGTTCATTCTGTGGTTGGCTTACCGGCCAGCCGCTGGAAGTTGAAGAAGTAAACGTGGCGGCACCCTTTTTAAGCCAGGCGTATCTTGACGGTATGAATGCGGTGTTTCACTGCCCGATCGTTTTTGATGCGGATGAAAACACACTACAATTTCCGCGTAAGATGCTGGAACGGCGACTGGTGCACACCCGGGACTCATTGGCCGAATTCCTGGAAAGCAGTGTCTATCACCTGATCGCGGTGGAGCAGAAGCAGGCCAGTACCAGCGCGGCGATTAAATCCCTGGTCACCATCGACCTGCCCAACGGGCTGCCTTCCTTCACTGTCGTGGCACAGAGCCTGCATATGTCCGAGTCGAGCTTGCGCAGGCGCCTGCAGAAAGAAAATACCAGCTACCAGGCGCTCAAGGACGAAATACGCTGTGAAGTGGCCATTGATAAGTTGCTGAACCAGAATGCCAAGATTGCGGATCTCGCCGAATATCTGGGTTTTACCGAGCCAAGTTCTTTTGTGCGTTCTTTCAAGAGTTGGACTGGCCAAACCCCGAAAAGCTACCGCGAGAGGATTCAGTCCCTGGGACAGGCGGCGGGTTAACAGTCGAGTGCGCTGGTTTGCTGTGGCTCCACCGCCGCTGAAGTTATCTCAAGGGTTTTCTTCTTCCTTGAGCCTTACCGGGCCGAACTGGTCTGGAAACTTGCCTTTCATGCCATGATAGAAGTCGCGGAAATACTGCATATCGACCTTCACATCACCGGTGGTCAGTAGCGGTGGCCCGAAGCCTCCGCGCTTGCGGCCAAAATCCAGGAATGAAGGCACGATGGGTACTTTCGCCTGTCGGGCAATGTGATAGAAACCCGATTTCCAGTAGTCGGTTCGCTCACGGGTTCCCTCGGTGGGTACCACCAGTACCAGGCTTGCTGCTGTACTGAACGATTCGACCATGGCGTCAACCACGTTGCCGCTTTGGTGGCGAACGATGGGCAGGCCGCCCATTGCGCGCAAAATCCAGCCCGCAGGTGGGAAAAACAGGTTGTGCTTGGCCATCCATGTGACTTTGATATCGAACGCTGCAGCGAATAGCAGCATCAGGGGGAAATCCCAGTTCGATGTATGCGGTGCGGCGATGAGAACATAGCGGTTAAACTCGGGGCGGGCGCCCTCAAGTTGCCAGCCGGTAATACGCAATAACCATCGCGCGAGGCTTTTTTTCATGTGTGGGTCTTATCGAAAAGTAGGCAGGTGCTACGGTTGCACAGCAGGCTTGGAATGTCTACTGTCGGACAGGTGAAACAGGCATTTGACCAGGCGCGACGAGCAGGGCGCACGGCAATTTTTAAACTAATGGATAGCAAGCAGTGGAGTGTGGCATGAGTAGATTCAAGGATCAATGTGTGGTGGTAACCGGCGGGGCCAGTGGTATTGGCGAGGCCACTGTTCGTGGGATAGTGGCAGAGGGGGGCAGGGTGGTAATCGCCGATCTGCAGGAGGAGCGCGGCCAGGCCCTCGTCGCTGAACTCGGCGACGCCACCGCCTTCCATCCCACCGACGTGACCCGTGAAGAGGATATCGTCGCAGCCATAGCCCTTGCGCAGGAACGCTTTGGTCCCTTGACCGGTATGGTCAATAACGCCGGTGTCGTCGGGGCGATTGGATCCATCATGGACACTAGCGCAGAGGCTTTCGACCACACCATGGCGATTCTTTCGCGCGCGGTGTTCCTGGGCATAAAACACGCCGCCAGGGCGATGCAGCCGCAGGGCAAGGGGGCGATTGTCTCCCTGGCCAGTACTGCGGGTGTGATGGGTGGCCTGGGGCCGCATGTCTACACCATGGCCAAGCATGGTGTGGTGGGGCTTACCAAGTCAGCGGCCTGCGAGCTGGCGCGCCTGGGTATTCGCGTCAATGCGGTGGCACCTGGCGGGACAGTGACGCCAATGACCAATGCCCTGGGTGATAACAACCCGGAGTCAACTGCAAAAATGATCGCTGAATCATCACCGCTGGGCTTTGCCTGTATGCCGGAAGACATTGCGCGGGGGATTCTTTTCCTGCTCTGTGACGATACCCGCTATATGACCGGGCACACGCTGGTGATCGATGCTGGACAGACCACCGGCGCGGAACCGCCGCCTTTTTTCTCACAGGATGCGGATTTACTGCTGCATGCGGGTAAGCGCGGTGGGTCGGCCTGACCCCTGCAAATTTTATCCACTCCTGGGATCCGGTCAATTGCGAAATGCTCATTAGGCTGACCGGGCCATAGTGAAATACTAACTACTGTATTAATATAATTAAATATATTAATCGCGTGCCTCGGGCTATTATAGGCAACTGTAGACAAACAAATACTCAAAAAGGAACTACCATGACAGCAATAGACCGTGTACCTAACGTCGTATTCAAGACCCGCGTGCGTGACGAATCTGTCGAGGGAGACAACCCCTATCGCTGGGAAGACAAGACAACCGCGGACCTGTTTGGCGGCAAAAAAGTGGTGGTTTTTTCCCTGCCAGGTGCTTTCACACCGACCTGCTCATCCAATCACCTGCCGCGTTACGACGAGCTCTATGAGGAATTCAAGGCCCAGGGCGTGGATGAAGTCATCTGTGTCTCGGTCAATGATGCCTTTGTCATGTTCCAGTGGGGTAAGCAGGTTGGCAACAACAATATCTTCCTGCTGCCTGACGGTTCCGGCGAGTTTACCCGCAAAATGGGTATGCTGGTGGACAAGTCCAACATCGGTTTCGGGATGCGCTCCTGGCGTTATTCCATGGTGGTGGATGACGGTAAGATCGACAAGATTTTTGTAGAACCGGAGTTCGGTGACAACTGCGCAACAGATCCGTTTGAGGTTTCTGATGCCGACACCATACTCGCTTATCTCAAAGGGGTTGAGCCACAGGGTGTAGCATCCCCGAGTAAGGCATTCGTCGGCTGAATCTGGCGCTTAACGCCGCCGCCTGTTCTCCCGGTCGTAGACCAAGTCATCCTGGCGACCGCCACGTAGGCAGTCGGGAGCGAGGTCAAAGTAGCTGTCCCGGGTGGGCTGGGTGCGGCTCCAGTCCACGCGTTCGCTGCGGTAGGCGAATTTCCACACGCCGTCGCGCTTTTCATAGCGGTCCAGGTAGCGCCCCGCTATGATGATATCCTCGAAACCGGCTTCCCCCGTCACCTTGTGATAGGCCTGGAAGTACACTTCGCCAAACGCCTCGTCTCCTTCCAGTTCAATCAGCACATTGCCGATCATGTGTTGGTTGGCGGCGTGTGCTTTAAGTGCCGTGGTGCAGTAGTGGGCGAACTCGGCCGGGGTACCCTCGGTAAAACCATAATCACACCAGCCGTCTGCAAAGAATACCGAGACCAGTAGTTGCTCGTCGAGGCGATCCAGGCCACGCATGTATTTACAGGACAGTTCGTAAATCTCCTGCTTGTCCAGCAGGGCTTGTACTTGATCGTTCACGGTGGGTACCTCTTTATTAAACAGATTCCAGGAATGGGTAGAGCGGGTCTGCGCCTTTGTGGGCACCCTTGGCCAGGTCCGCGAAGGCTTCATCGCTGCGTTCATCTACGACCGCGAGTCGCTTGCTCCAGTCCATGACGACCTGTCGGTGTAGAATCTTCCATTGCCCGTCGCGCTTTTCCAGTCGATCCAGGTAGAGGCCATAGAACAGCATTTCTTCTTTGGCGCCTGTGACCAGGTGTGCGGCAGTGA
>CBDTVJ010000400.1:0-4322 GCA_965363655.1 uncultured Halieaceae bacterium
AGCAATTCAAAATCGTACTCACCGGATGCCTGCAGGGGAATCTGTTTTAACTGCACCCCGCTGGGATAATCAATGCGCATGCCATCGCGCCTGATGACCAGTTCAATCTGCTGCAGCTCCGTCGCCAGATGATCCAGCGCGCCATCGGCGGGCAAGCTGACTTCAATTTCCGTAATGCGGGAAAACACCATGCCCAGCAGCAGTATCGGTACCAGCACAATCATCAGGTTCATGAACGCGGTAATGTCCAGTTCGGCCTCGCGGGCGGGTAGTCTTCTTTTTCTTTTCATCAGCCTGCCCTAGTCGGTCGCCCGGGTTTGCGAGGACAGCGCACCCTCATCTGCCAGGGTATTGAGCACTTTGACACTGGCCATCTCAAAGCTATCGACGATTTCCGCGGTCTTGGTCTGTAACACGGCGTGCAACAACAACAGCGGGATCGCTGCAATCAGGCCAAAGGCAGTGGTGTTCATCGCCACTGAAATTGAACTGGACAGCATGCTCGCTTTTTCCGCCGGCGCCGCTTCGGCTGTAGCGGTAAACGCCGCGATCAAGCCGATAATGGTGCCCAGCAGACCCAGCAATGTCGCCACGTTGGCCAGTGTCGCCAGGTACGGGGTGCGCTTTTCCAGACCCGGCAGGGCCTCCATAACACCTTCTTCCATGGCGCACTCAATATCATCGCGGCGACTGTTGCCGGCAAAGCGAGCCAGCCCGGCGGCGACAATGCGCGACATGGGTACGCTGGATTTACCACCGGCGGCAATGACTGCAGCAAAATCCTTTTTCTTCAATAGCGCCATGGCTGAGTTAAAGGCACGCCGGTTGGTGAAGCGCGCGCTAGTCAGCACCAGCCAGCGCTCTATTGCAATGGCCAGGCCAACTGCAAGCACAGTGGCTATCGGGTACATAAAAGGCCCGCCATTTTGAAAAAACCGGACCATCAGTTCATAGACTTCCATGGTGTACTCCTGTGTTGCTACTTAGTGTTTAACAAAATATCTTTAGGTTCATCCCCGTCGCTATCCTGCGCGGCGTTCATCATCGCCTGGTAGTTCAGCTCGCGTACAAATTCCTCCCGATCCAGCGGTACAAAAAGATCACCCGTCAGACCTGCATTGAATTCCTGTTCGATAGTTATAGCGCCCGGCTGCTGCCAGGGCAGGATATACATCACTCTGGGTTGTTCCCGGTTGCCGCTCACGGTACTGTGCAGGGAAATCTCCGACTCCTGTGCAGGTGCTGGAAAACTCAACAGGTACATTAGCGACAAGAAGGGCAAAAACCGGTTCGTGTTCATGACCTCGCAGCCTTATCCGCGGACCGGTGCCTGCGCTCCAGGTCCGCAATCCAACCGGCCACTTCACGGTCTTTGTCCCCGGTGAGAACCTGATAGCGATAGTAATGCTGCAGCGCCTTGTCCGGCTCGCCTACATACAGGTCATACAAAATACCAATATTGCGATGAGTGTCTGCAGACGCCTCCCACTGCTCCAGTGCCTGCAGGTAAATGGTCTCGGCCTCGTCAAAGCGGCCCTGCTCACGCAGGAAAATGCCGTATTGGTCATAGGCGCTGATATTGCGAGCATTGTTTTCGATGCTCTGCTGGAACCAGTGCTCGGCCTGGTCCGTGTCACCCAGTTGCCGGTACACCAGGGCAAGGTTGAGGCATGGACCAGACAGCTGCGGGTAGGATTCCGCCAAGTCCTGCAGCTCCAGCAGCGCGCCCTGCCATTCTTTTTCCTCGATGAAACCCTGCGCCAACGCAAAGCGGCGTTGCGCCTCCGCTGGAGCGGAGCGACGTCCCCGCAGGTACGGGTTGGCCGCAGGCGGTTGGGTAGACACCCGCAGGGTATCTGCAGCCCCCGATTCGGCGTCATTCCCTACCACCAAAGGTTGGGCCGCGCATCCTGACAGAAGCAGTTGTACAACAATTACCTGGGCGATAGTCATTCGCATAGTGTTAGTAGATCTCCCTGCTGAAACCGATACTTGTTTCCAGCTTGCCGTAGCGCGCTGGCAGCAGCTCGCCCAGGGCAGTGAAACTCTTGCGCACCCACTCATCGTAAAGCCCGTCCCGGCTGCGCCGGGTATTTGCTTCATAGATGGTGATGGCTTTTTCCTCAAACGGATAAGCCTGTTCTTCAAGCAGCACTTCGTATTGCTCCAGGGCCATTGCGTCGAGATTACCCGGTCGATCAGAAGCTATCAGGTCCGTACTCAGCTGCTGGTAGATACGTCCTATGCGATAGGTTGCCAGCGTGCTGAACTGCTGCACACCATACGCTGCTGTTTTTTGATAGGCGGCCACGGCGCGCTCCATGGCTGTCCTCTTACGGTGCAGTGACGTCTTGATCGGGTAGCCCAGTTTGATCGCCTTGAATCTGTGGAAGTCCTCGTCGGCAAGACCACTGGCGGCAAGGGCGGCCAGGTAAAGAGAGCGCTGGGACTGCCCGGCAACGGCCTGGTCATGGGCGCTAATGATTTTAGCTAACCAGAAGCGTTGCTGCTGCGGCTGCCCTGCTTGCTGATACAGTTCCGCCAGCCGATTCATGGCTTCCATATGGATGGCGAAAGGTTGTGGCCAACTATTCGCATAAGTTTGATAACGCTGGATGGCCAGTTCAGTTGCCCCGGACCGGTCATAGTAGCTGGCCGAGAGATACAGCGCCTGCCGCTCCCGCTCTTGCGGGGGTTGTGCGCCCGCCATAACATCCAGTTCGATGGCTGCTGCCTGCCACTGCTCCAGCGCCTCGTAGTTGCTCACCAGGTTCGCCCTGACGGAAGCGGCCAGAGTGTGTTGGGGAAAACGGTTACGAAGATCAACCAGCAGGTCGTTGGCCTGCTGCAGTTCCCCTGCCTTGGTATAGTTCATAGCTGCGTCAAACTGTGCATTGATGCGGATTGGCGATAACGGCGCCGCAGGGATAGCCCGTGCAAACTGCTGTGCCGCTGCCAGGTAGTCCCCTGCGCCTGCGGCTTGTTCACCCTGCCGGTAGATACTGGCCGCCAGGCGCTCCATAGTTCCAGGGTAACGCTCGTCTTCTGAGAGCATTCCCGACAGGGCGCTCTGGTAGGCCTGCTCCGCATCGCGATACTGCTGCAGCTCAAAAAGACTGTGCCCCAGTACCAATCGCGCCGCGTTAAGAAGGCTCTCATCGGGCGCAGGCTGCCAGCTGATAAGCGTAGACGCGACCTGCGCAGCCTGATCAAATTCATCAATCTGCAACAGCCCGGCGGCGGCGTTCGCCAGCACGGGTAGCGCCCGCGGATCTGTGTCAAAAGTGGCAGCGAACCGCAGTTCACTGGCTATGCGTTGCTGGTCGGCCTCAGTGCCGACTTCAGTACCGGCTTCAGTACCGCCCTCCTGGCCAAGCCGCTCATAGGCGAGAATCGCTGCGTAGGCAGCATCGGCGGCCTGCTCATAATCAACGAAGTCATACGCGACCCACTCGTAGGCACTGATTGCCCCCGGGTAGTCGCCCAGTTCGAAGTGAGTTTCTCCCAGCAGAAAGCCCATTGAGGGAACCCGCTGGTCTTCCGGGAAGCTGTCTATAAATAACTGGTAGTAGTTTCTGGCGGCCTGGTAATGCTCGATCGCCAGAGCCGGCTGGCCCCCGGGCATGGCCTCCTGTTGTGCTAGTGCATGGTGATAGTTGGCCAGTTCTTCCATAAATTGCTGCAGGTACGGTGCAATCCCGGCCCGCTCCGTCTCACTACTGTCCTGCCAGTAATCCCCGTTAAGGGCGAAACGCTCCAGGTAGAGTTGCTTTTCTTGCGCTACCAATTCAGGAAAACCGCCGGCCTCGTAGGATTCAATAGCCCGCATCTGGAAACGGGGCGCCTCGCTGGAGTCGGGAAAGCTGCTGTTGTAGGACTTATACGTTGCAGCGCTGTCGCCATAGCGCTCCTGCGCCAGGTAGATATCGCCAAGTTGCACGTATAAAAGCGGCTGGTAGGAGCGCGGGCCCAGTTGGTCGTAGGCCTGGACTATCGATTGTGCGCCATCGAGGTAACTGAAACTCACAGCCAACGCCCGCAGGCAGTCCTGCGCCATTTCGCGCTCGCCCCGCGCCATTGTCTCCATGTTGTTGTCTGCCGGCATCACAGTATCGAGCGTTGCGGTTAATGGCTCGATGGCGCGGCGATAATCTCCCTGTTTGAACCGGGACCAGCCCTGCATGTACAGCGCATTTAAATAGTAGGGTGTCCCTTCGCCGTAGCCGATCACCCGGGTATAAGCGAGGTCGGCGCGACCGTAGTCCGCCGCCGCAAAGAAGCTTTCCGCTTTACGAAATTCGGCCTCCGGCACATGGGGCGAA
>CBDTVJ010000401.1:0-4311 GCA_965363655.1 uncultured Halieaceae bacterium
CGGCGCTGAGGCCCATGAGCGCAGCTCCAGCAAAATTGATCAATAGTTTAGCTTTCAATACAGTTCTCCAATATTTCTATGTGAGTAAACTCGGGAGATACAGCGCCGGTATCTCGATTGCGAGTATAGACTGCACAACCAGTAAATAATTGACATAGATCGCCTTAATCTGGCCCTGGGCAAAAAAGGGAAGCCTTTTACTCGCTGGGACAAGTTAAACCGGATGACCCCCATGGCACATTTGCTACCTAAGAGCAGTAATCTGGAGGCTTGGCTATGACCGCTCTGGAGCAGTTAGCTGACCTTAGAGCTATGATGGGCTAATTACCGCGTTCGACTCAAAGCAGACCCTCGTAGAACTTTTTAACTCTCGCAATACTCGTCTATTCTTATGGTGTTTGCCCAACAAGGAGATTGGCTATGACGGAAGCCGAAATTGTGGAATCTATTACTTCCTACTACGAATTAGTGGTTTCAATGATGGGACTATATCTCACTGTAACTAGTGGTTATCTCATAGTGAGTTATATGGTCGGCTCTAAGCTGACTCGCTCCCAAACGGCAATGGTGTCCGCCCTCTATGTCATCTTTGCGCTCATAACATCATTTGGGGTGACTGGTTTTTTTCTACGCGCTGCAGATTATATTGAGCCACTACAACAAGCTAACCCGGACAGAGGCTATTTCGGAGTACCAGTTGTGATAGCGGTCATAACGATCATTCTTATTGGTGGCGTATTTATGAGCTGCAAGTTCATGTGGGACGTCAGACATCCAAAATCTAAATGACCGCTTCACACCTTTGCGACTGTAGCTGTAGAAGCCCCAGGGCAGTCTGAGGGGCCGCTATAGAGGCAGCAGCGGCCGAGTGGGTTATGATGGTGCGACCGGCAAAAATCCACTCAAAGGAGACGCTCATGAAAACTCGGAACCAGCTTTTTCAACGGAAATATTTCTGTCTATATAACTGTAGGCGGCATTCGAGAACCCTATGACAATCGAAGAAGAAATGGAGCTTCTTGCCTTCGTATACGGCAACATCAGCGATCAGTTCGAGCTTTGGATTACGATTACATTCGCCGTCATAATTGCTTCCTACGTTGCCGGTCACCGTCTCTCGAAAACGCTACGATTTGGTTTGGCTGCACTTTACGCAATGGTATCGGTTCTTCTGTATTTGGTTTTAGTTAACACTGTTGTATCAGTTCAAGATATTGGAGGCGATAGTGTAGTGCGATTCGGCCCAAGTTCTGAGAACACCCTCATTGTCGTGATTGTATACTTGAGGCTGGCGGTGTGGGTCCTCGGGTCTGTAGTGACCTTGGGTTTCGTTTTGACGGGGTTTAAGGAGCACGATAATTGACTATAGGCGGATCAGGCGACCTCCACTCCCGCCTAACAAGTCAGGTTTTAGGGCGGAGTAGCGCCACCTCAACCTGAAGCGTTAATGTCTCTTCATGGCACTTTAGAGACACCAGGAACATGCTACCAGGGCGCGCTGCATGACCGCTGCCGGCTCAACAGCGGCCGTAAGGGGTACGATGGGCAAACCGGCAGAAATCGACTCTAAAAGGACATAGTCTCCTCTAGCCCGCACCCGCAGAATGGAGACAACTATTCAGCACCATTCAGGCGTTAGCGCATTGCTAGCCATCGGCAGGACTGATAACACCCATGGCGCCGCGATTTAATACATGGGTATAAATTTCTGTCGTACCGATGTCGCTGTGGCCGAGTAGCTTCTGAATAGTGCGTATATCGTAACCGTTCTGAAGCAGCCGCGTGGCAAAGCTGTGACGAAATGTGTGGCAGCGAACCGGCTTGGTGATGTTAGCCGCGAGCCGTGCCCGGCGCAGATGTTTGCGCAGTGCAGTATGGTGCAAGTGATGGCGCCTTAATACACCGGTACGAGGGCATTGGCCGATTCGGGTAGAAGGAAACATGAATTGCCAGCCACGTTCTTTGGCGGCGCGCGGATATTTTATATTCAGCGCATAGGGCAAATAGACTTCGCCGTAGCCATCTTCCAGGTCACGTCGATGCTGTTTCTCGACAGCGCTAATTTGCTCTAATAGATTTTCACAAAGGCTTTGGGGCAGTAAGGTGACGCGATCACGGTCGCCTTTACCCGAGCGGACTGTAATTGTGTTGAGTTCGAAATCTACATCTTTTATACGCAAGTTAAGAAGTTCATTCTGACGCATGCCTGAGCCGTAAAGTAGAGATACCATCAGCCAGTGCATGCCCTGCAGCTCGGCGAGTATGCGTTGGACCTCGTCATGACTAAGGACGACTGGAAGGCGCCTGCGCTGTTTGGCCTTTTCGAAATCGAGGCTTTCCAACTCTACATTCATGAACTTGCGATAAAGATAAATCAATGCATTCAGCGCAATGCGCTGTGTGGCGGGTGAGCAACAACGCTGAGAACCAAGATCGCTCAAGAACTGATTAATGTGGTCGCCACACATGTCCCGTGGATGTCGCATGCCATGAAAGTAGATAAAGCGCTTAACCCAGTGCACGTAGGTCTTCTCGGTTTGATATGCATAGCCCTTGTCGCGCATGTCTTTGCGCAGTTGGTCAATAAAGCGCAGAGGGTCTGCGGGAATGGCGTGACGGATATCGTCCATGTCTCCTCCGGGCTTACATAGCTGTATTTATATACAGTAGTTGAGCGATTCGAATTATCAAGCCCGTTTTTCAGAGGACCCGTGGATAACTTGTGGGAAGTGAATATCTAAGCCTTTGATACCCAAACATATTTTATGGCCCGTAAGCCAGATAAGGTGGCCAGAAATGATGAGTTTTTCCTCAGCTGCCGTCTATTGATTTAGGATCAATTGCGCTATTCTTTCTTAAGTGGTTGTTTTATAGAGAGGTTATTCATTGTGGGCAGCTCAAAAAACCCAACATACGGCGCCTGGGTCTTTTTTAGACCCGTCTATATACTTAGCTGTTATGTGCTATGACCTCGTCCACTACTAACGCTACGAAGAAGCCGTACTGGTTCATGACTATCGCTTTTAGCATTGCTAGTCTCGCTCCGACGGTTGCGGTGCTGTTGGCTGGCTCTCCCAGTTACGGCCAAATCTCGGAAGTGTGGAAGCATGTGCCAGTACCTGCCCTTTTAGCCATTGGGTTCGGCTTACTAATGGTTGGCGCACGGGGCTTAAGCCGAGGCAGTAAAATTCTCGGCCTCAAATTCTATCTGGTTCCGATACTATTTTTGTCGGCGGCTTCAGTGCCCTTTACCTTTGTTGTTTTGCTGGTTACGTTAAAGGCCGGAGGTGTTGGTGGTTAAAGCACATAACAAAAACCGGCAATACGCCCCTACGGGGCCGGACGCCAAAACCGCTACACGGTTTCCGCGCCGCTGCGGCAGGCGTTATGCAATCCAAGAGTCGAGTTTATGATTGTTAGAGATATCGAAGAAAAAGATGTAAGTGACATTCTTTCGCTAATTCGAGCCAAGGCGGACTTCGATGGGTGCCTTGATTCTCTCAAGTCCCGAGAAACTGAAATCCATGATGCATTTCTGTCCTCTGATCCTAAAGCCAAAGCGATTGTTGCCGAAATTGATGGCAGGGTAATTGGCATTGCTACCTATTACAGCATCTATTCAACTTTCATTGCGAAGCCAGGAATATGGCTTGATGATCTCTATGTATACGAAAAGCACAGAAAGGCTGGTGCAGGTAAAGAGCTGATAAAAAATCTTTGCTCAATTGCACTTGATACAGGCTGTGGGCGGATCGACTGGATTGTTGCTCGCGACAATAAAAGTGGACGTGATTTCTATGAATCTATCGGTGGTCATATCTTTGAGGAGGTTAGGCATTCACGACTCGATGAAAATGCAATTAGTAAACTGGCAAGTAATGCATAACAAGTACGGGCAGTGCGCTCCCTTTGGTCGCAGGACGCGCTTACAGCGCGCCCGCTGCCGTAAGCGTTAATGCGCTCAGTCAGTGGTCGAGGTAATGGCCACCAATCGCAAAAATATAGATATAGTTTTCGTCAAACTTGTAAATGAGACGATCCTTTTGGGAGATTCTTCTTGGCCACAGTCCGGCAAGATTATGTTTTAACTTTTCAGGTTTGCCTGTTCCGATGCTAGGATCTCCTCGCAACATTTCTTTTAGCAACTTGCAGAGAGCCTTGTGCATCCTGCCATCCTTCTTTCGAAGCGCTTCATATTCAGTCCAAGTGTTGCCCTCAAAGACTAATGATCTCATTCATCTCTTCCTGAGTAGGCCTGTAGCCATTTCCTTGGCTGTGGGTTTGCAGAGAGTCCGAAATTTGTTTCATCAG
>CBDTVJ010000402.1:0-4309 GCA_965363655.1 uncultured Halieaceae bacterium
TTCTTCAGCGACTGTTTCTTCAACGACCGTTTCTTCATAAACTGTTTCTTCAACGACCGTTTCTTCAACGACCGTTTCTTCTTCGGCCACCTCTTCGTCTGACTCATCCAGGTCGGCAAAGATGTCCTCAATGGATTCATCAGCCTCTTCAGCGAGCGCCTCGGCATCTTCAGTAAGCTCGCTCTGCGCCAACTCACCGGCCAGCTCAGCGGCGAGGGCATCTTCGCCTTCAGGGCTGCCAGATTCAGCCAGCCTGGATTGCAGCGCTGCGATCTGTTCATCCTTGAGGTTGACGATTCGCTGCATTGTTTCCAGCTGCTGTTGCATTGCCGCCATGCGTCCTGTGGTGTCACCACTGTCGGCAAGATCTCCATCCATGGCGTCCGCGTCCGCGTCCGCGTCCGCGCCCGCGCCCGCACTGGAGTCTGGCATAGCGCCGCCAGCCTCACCCATTGATGAGTCCTGGCCAGTCGAGTCTTCACTCTCGTCTGACTCTGCAGAAATTTTCAGGGAGGGTCCGCTGCTGGCTACCAACTCCGCGTCCCGGCCTTCGCGCCAGGCTGCATTTTGTTCATTGACTTCCGCCAGTGCCGCTGCCAGGTTTCCGGAACTGATATCGTCAGCGCTGGGGAGATACACAATGTACCCCGCCTTTACCCGGTTGATGTTGCCGTTGATAAATGCCTTGGGGTTGAGTCGCTGGATGTCCAGCATCGTCTGGTGTACAGAAGCACCCTCCGGCCGGGCCAGGGATGCGATCTCCCACAGGGTCTGGTCGCGGCTAATCATATAGCGGCTACCGGCTGTGGGCGTGGGTGCGGTGGTGGCGCTAAAATCACGCTGCGGCATGGTGCCCGGAGGCAGGTCAGACTTCTTTTTTACTCCGACCCGGGTGCCACTAGTGGCGGCCGCTTCGTCCTTTTTTTTTGCAGGAGCGGGAATTCCTTCCACTTCCTCAACACGCTGGCTCGCTGAAACGGAAGCTGAAACGGTCTCCCCGAACACGGGTGGATCGATCAGTACGGTGTATTCACGTAACAGCCGACCGGAAGGCCAGCGCGCCTCTACAACGAAATCCAGGTAGGGTTCCAGCACGGGGTCTTCTGAAGATATAACAATCTGGGCGCGGCCCTTGTCATTCAGTTCTACCTCAAACGTGATATTCGTCAGGAAGTAGGCCCGGTCCAGACCCAATTTCTGGAAGTCATCCCGCGTTGCCAGTCGAATTTTAATTTCGTCTTCGTGCAAACCAACCGTATTGAGCAGATCCACACTGGCTTTGAGAGGCTCGTTGAGAAAGGACTCAAGCTTCAATTCACCCAGGCCGAGAGCCATTACTGAACTCGCCTGGATACCGTACCCCAGTGAGAACACTACAGCAGCTAACTTACGAGCCATACCCGCCCCTTATTATTTTATCCTTATGATCTTAAAGTCGACCTCCCCTGGGGGCGACCACTGATTCGGTGCGCTGTTGGCGCGGCGCCTGGTATGTAAAACCCCTTTAGACGCCCTGAAACCACCTTACGGCGGCCCCGCTCCAGGTGCTTCCCACCACCCGCAGCTGCCCGAATAACGTCCCAAGTATCAGTGAATCAGGGGCATTAATCAAGGTAGGTCGACACCAAGCTCTCGGCAATTTGCACACTATTTAGGGCCGCTCCCTTCCTGACATTGTCGGAAACAATCCACATATCCAGCCCTTTGGGGTGGGAGATATCCTCCCGTATACGACCGACGAAGACGGGATCGTTACCAGCGGAGTCACTCACAGCGGTCGGGTAGCCGCCATCCGCTCGCTCATCCATGACTGTCACCCCCGGGGCGTTTTCCAGCAAACTGGTCGCCTCGGCGGCACTGATCTGGTCCACGGTCTCGATATGTACCGCCTCGGAGTGGCCAAAAAATACCGGCACCCGCACACACGTTGGATTGACCTGGATACTGGGGTCATCGAAGATTTTTTGTGTCTCCCAGACCATTTTCATCTCTTCTCGGGTATAACCGTTGTCCTGGAAAGTGTCGATGTGAGGAATGACGTTGAAGGCGATCTGCTTCGGGTACACCTTGCATTCCACCTCGCTGCCATTAAGCAGGCGCGCGGTCTGCCCCGCCAACTCCTCTATCGCCTCCTTGCCAGTACCCGACACGGCCTGGTAAGTGGCGACATTGATACGCTCAATCCCGACCGCATCGTAGATCGGTTTCAATGCGACCACCATCTGTATCGTTGAGCAATTGGGGTTGGCGATGATATTGCGCTCGCTGTAACCCGCCAGGGCCTCGATGTTGACTTCCGGCACAATCAGGGGAACCCCCTCCTCCTGGCGAAAATGCGATGTATTGTCGATCACAATACAACCCGCCGCCGCCGCTAGCGGCGCGTATTGCTCTGAAATACTCCCGCCGGCGGAAAACAAACCGATCTGCGCCTGGCTGAAGTCAAACTCTGCCAGGTCAGTAACCCTGACCGACTTGCCCCTGAACATCACGGTTTTACCGGCCGAGCGACTACTGGCCAGGGCATACAGGGTACCCACCGGGAAGTCTCGCTCCTCCAGAATGGCAATCATGGCCTCCCCGACCGCGCCGGTGGCGCCCACTACAGCAACATCGTACTCGCTAGTCATCTACCTACTTCCTTAAGCTCTATTGTTTATCACAGGTCACAACGGTGCTACTTCAGCGCGCCGAATAACCAGGGAGACTGTTCGCGCCATTGCTGCTCATGAGTCCGTATGGCCGCTGCGCTTTCGAGGGTCAAAGCGATGTCATCGAGGCCGTTGAGCAGGCAGTGCTTGCGAAAGGCATCTACTTCAAAGGCGATCTCTTCTCCCGCTGGCGTCTCAACGACCTGCCGTTCAAGGTCGACCTTTAACTGGTAACCCTCGGTGGCGTACATCTCCTGGAACAGGCGATCGACCACATCCGCAGCCAGTTCAACAGGCAAAATGCCGTTCTTGAAACAGTTGTTGTAAAAGATGTCGGCAAAACTGGGGGCAATCAGGCAGAGAAAGCCATAGTCTTCCAGCGCCCAGGGCGCATGCTCGCGACTGGAACCGCAGCCAAAATTATCCCTGGCCAGCAATACCGCAGCGTCCTTATAGCGTGGCAGGTTGAGCGTAAATTCCTTGTTCAAGGGACGCCCGCTGCAGTCCTGCCCCGGCTCACCCTGATCCAGGTAGCGCAACTCATCAAACAGGTTTGGCCCGAAGCCGCTGCGCTTGATAGACTTCAAAAACTGCTTGGGAATAATCAGGTCGGTATCCACATTGGCCCGATCCATAGGGGCGGCAACGCCCTGTAATACAGTAAAACTTTTCATGGTCTATTACTCCTACCAGTCACGCACATCGACGAAGTGGCCCGCTACCGCCGCAGCCGCAGCCATCGCCGGGCTCACCAGGTGCGTACGGCCACCAAAGCCCTGACGCCCTTCGAAATTACGATTGGATGTAGAGGCGCATTGTTCTCCCACCTCGAGCTTGTCCGAATTCATCGCCAGGCACATGGAACAGCCCGGCTCGCGCCACTCCATCCCCGCATCGGTGAACACCTTGTCCAGGCCCTCGGCTTCCGCCTGTTTCTTGATCTCACCGGAACCGGGTACCACCAGGGCTCGACGCAGTGAACCGGCCACCTGCTTGCCTTTCACCACGGCCGCTGCGGCGCGCAGGTCCTCTATGCGGGAGTTGGTGCAGGAGCCAATGAAAACCGTATCGAGCTGAATATCAGTGATTCGCATCCCCGCGGTCAGGCCCATGTATTCCAGCGAGCGCTCTGTCGCCTCGCGCTGGGTGGCGTTATCCATCTGCGCGGGATCCGGTATGACGCCGTCCACTGGTAATACCATTTCCGGGGACGTACCCCAGGTAACCTGTGGCTTGATATCCTCGCCGCGCAACTCAACCACGCGGTCGAAGACCGCATCTGCGTCGCTGTGCAGATCGCGCCAGGCAGCAGCTGCCCTATCCCAAAGTTCGCCGGATGGCGCAAAGGGGCGCCCTTTAACGTACTCCAGGGTAGATTCGTCCACTGCCACCATTCCAGCCCTGGCACCTGCCTCGATAGCCATATTACAAACCGTCATACGGCCTTCAACGCTGAGATCACGCAATACTTCGCCGCCAAACTCAATGGCGTAGCCGGTACCGCCAGCAGTTCCGATCTCACCGATAATGGCAAGCACCACATCCTTGGCAGTAACGCCGGGCTGCAACTGGCCATCGACTTGCACCAGCATATTCTTCATCTTCTGCTGCACCAGGCACTGCGTGGCCATCACGTGCTCAACCTCGGATGTGCCAAT
>CBDTVJ010000403.1:0-4307 GCA_965363655.1 uncultured Halieaceae bacterium
CGCGCCAGTTACAATCGTGGGCTGCGGGTAGAAGGGCCCTGCCGGTCTGGCAACCCTATAGAGAACCGCCGCGAACTTTTGGAGTATAAGGTCACCTACAGTTACAATGGGCAAATACATTACACACGTATGGAATACGATCCCGGAGAGTGGGTAAAACTTGGTGTTAGCTATACGCCGGCCTGATACGCCGGTCTTGCAAATTGTCAATAAGCGTCCGCCCGGCTGTTGGTTCTGGCTGCGGGCGCTCCTCCTTATATCCTTTTTAACCCTGATTCCGCACGCCTATGCCCAAATCCCAAGTGCCCAGCGGGCCATCGAAGCGCTGGAGCGCTGCGACCGGGAAGATCGCCAGAAGGCCTGTATCAGGATTCTCAAGCGCAAGCCTGCGGGCGCAGGCAAGCAGGCCATCAAAGCCCAGGTTCGCGGCGGCCGGATAATCTGGTACGAGTACAATTTGAAAACCGGCAACGTACGGCGAACCAACTGAATGCGCTTCCTGATAGTTGAAGATCATATCGGCATGGCCGACCAATTGGCCAAGGGCTTCAGCGAACGTGGTTACAGTGCAAAAGTGGTTGATAATGGCGAGGAAGGCTTGTTTGAAGCCCAGGAGATCGATTATACCCTGGCCGTCGTGGACCTCGGTTTACCCGGCATGTCCGGCCTGCAGCTGATCAAACGCCTGCGCCAATCCGGGAATCAGCTGCCTGTTATCGTCCTGACGGCACGCACTGATGTGGAGACTATCGTGCAGGCCATGGAGGCAGGGGCCGACGACTACCTTAAAAAACCCGTTTATATTCAAGAGCTCTTTGCCCATATTGAGGCGGTACTGCGTAGAGTGCTGGGGGACCCAAAGCTGGACGAGCCGGTGCTCGAATATGCCCAGCTGAGCCTGGATACGCGCAAACGCATTGTCACCCGCGATTCACAGAGGGTAGAGCTGACCCGCGCTGAGTACGAGATACTGGAGCATTTGTGGCGCAATGCCGGACGGGTACAGTCCAAGAAAACTATCGCCGACAGTTACCAGCGTGACCCGGGTGCGGATACTAAAGCCAATAGCGTGGAGGGCCTGGTGGGTCGTATAAAGCGCAAGATAGATCCAGATAAAAGCCTGCAGCCGATCGAAACAGTGCGTGGCCGCGGCTACCTGTTTCGCGAACAGTCCTGAGTGAACGCACCGGGACAGGCCATACCGTGAAGCCGCCATCGATACGCCTGCGATTGCTGGCTGCCTCACTGTTGATCCTGCCAGTGTTTCTGGGTTTGACGGCCTGGGCGCTGGATCGGGCATTCAGCAGCTATCAGCTCGAAGCCCAACAGGAGAGCATGCGCCTGCAGCAACTGCTGCTGGCCAAGGCCGCAGACTGGGATGGGGCAGGCTGGCGTTTTGATAATCTGGACGAACCGCGTCTGTCTCTCCTGAACTCCGGGCTTTATGCCTTCGTGGTCTCGCCCCAGGGCAACATGCAGTGGCTGAGTCCCTCTGCGGAGTTGATCGGGGAGCTGCCTGACCCCTCAGCTGCGGTGAGGGCGATGGTGCAGTCGCTGGACCTATACGGTGCGGAAGTCGGAGAAAATCGTTTTACTGAATGTGTACTGGACACCGGATATTTTTGCCAAAGCACCGGTGTGGCCTGGGGCAGCGCCGGCCCGGAGGGTATTTTCCTTATCGTGGAAAACCAGGAACGGCTGATTGCTGCACGCAGCGCTTATCGAGCTTACCTACTGTGGCTGTCGCTGGGGGCCGCGGTGCTACTCCTTTTGGCGCAGTCATTTATTGTTCGCTGGGGCCTGTTGCCACTGCGCCGAATTGCTATTGCCATCAAGCGCCTGGAACGGGGTAAGAGCGACGAGCTGGGTGGGTCCTATCCGGAAGAGCTGATTCCCCTCACGGACAGTATCAATATCCTGCTGGCCAGCGAGAAGCGTCGCCGCGAGCGGGTGCGCAATACCATGGATCGTCTCACGCATGTCCTTAAGACTCCGTTGATGCTTATTCGCAACAGCAGCGACAGCGAGCGGGAATTTCGCGGCCTGGTGCAGGACCAGGTGACCCGCATGCTGGGAATTGTGGAGGGCGAGTTGGCCAAGGCCAGGCTCGATGGTGCAGCTGCAGACATTCTGGGTAAACCGGTGCCGGTGCGTCCGGTGCTGCAGCGTATAGTCGACGCCTACGAGCGACTTCCCAGACTTGATGAGCGACTGCCGGGGCAGGCCGGGCCTGGTATCGACACCAGCGCCATTTCCCGGGATGCTGTTTTTCACGGGGAGGAAAGGGATTTACAGGACTTGTTTGGCAGCGTGCTGGAAAACTCCCTCAAATACTGCCGCACACAGATTGTAGTTGACGCCCGAACGGTGGAGGAGGCTGGGCGCTACTGGCTGGAACTCACCATCGGAGACGACGGCGATGGCATCCCGGCAGGTTACGAGCAGACTATTCTGCAACGCGGTGCCCGGGCCGATAGCACCAGCATCGGTCAGGGTCTGGGTCTGTCCATCGTGGTAGCAATCGTCAGTGCCTATGGGGGTAGCCTTGAGGTTGATCGTTCGGACCTCGGTGGCGCACTGTTTGTTATAAAACTTCCGGGTGTGCAGCCGCCGGCTGATTAGCTCCTTTGCGGCTGGGTCCGCACTTTGTGGTAGATCCGGGATCATCGAAATCCCGCTCATATTTCCCCAGAATGATTCGATTCTATTCAGTTTTCGTTCAGCATAGTTGTGCAACCCTGTATTCCACTGATCAACAGACCGTGGGAAAACCGGGTGAGAGTCCTCTTACAGCAACAATTTTTTCGCTTGATGGCGGGCAGCCTGCTGGTGATAGCAATCGCCGCAGTGGCCCCGCATGCAGTGGCGTGGTCTCTGCCATCCAGCAGCCTGTCCCGTTGGTTGAGTCGGGATGTTGTTCCGGAAGTCAGTCAAATACTCTCTCAACACCCGCGTTATCAAGGGCAGCGGGGACAGATAGAGGCCGGTGAACAGAACGGCATGAGCGAGGCCATTGTCACCCTGCTTAACAACAATCTGGCGGGGCGTAACGGAATTATATTGATCGCCCGGGGACAGGTAAGTCTGCCGCAGCCGGCCGTGTCGGGCAGTATCGACGAGCTGCACTGCCAGCGAGCTGCCGAATTCGACTACATTTTGCGGGTGTCGGCCAGCTCGGACAAGGGCAGGCAGGATTGGGTCGAGCTTACCCTGGTGGATGTCTCAGCGAAGGCAGAGCAACTCCATAGCTGGAAGTGGCGGGGCGGGTTCAGCTCCGCAGAGCGCCAGCAATTCAAACAACCATTTACCGCTACCAGTGCCGACGGCAGCCTCAGCGCTCCCTGGCGTGATCAGGATGTCGATGCGGCGGCCCAGGCACTGAGCCGGGAATTCGCCTGCGCCCTGCGACCGCAGATCAGGAATCGCGTCAGCCTGAAATGGCCGCAAGACGCCGACTTGCCTGCTGTATTTGCTGATACGGCTAACGCCACCCGCCACCGGCTGGGCAATTACAAGGAGTTGGGGATCAGCCCTGAGCAGCCCGGCTATGCGGTTGATGTCCGTGTAGAGCGTTTTCGTGATGACATCTGGCAGCTGTGGCTCACCGGCACGCCAGGCAGTGAAAATCTCGCCCCCGTGCAGGCGGTTACCTACTTCAAGACGACTGATCCAGGAGGGCATACGTCGGATATCCCGGCTGTTGCAAACCACGTTTCAATACCTGCACCAGTGCCTGCAATTCCAAAGAATCGAGGCTTCGCACTGGAGTTTATTGATGTGCAGCTGCTGGATGCCACCCAGGCCGACAAGGGGCGTTTCAAGGCCGACCTGCAGCTCACCCTGCGTATTGGCAATCGAGCGAAGTGGCCCATTGCCTATTACTTCACCTTGTCCGGCGGCCACTTCGAGAACTGTATTGCCGAGCCGGGCTATTACCGCCACGACCGCTACGGACTGCTCGAAGGCAGGCTGGAGGGGGGCGAAACCGTGATGCGACGCCTGGTCATTGAAAATGCACAGCATCGCCCGGCGCCGCTCTATGGTGTACCCAAATGTGCGGGCTTTCGTGACCTGCAAGGCTTTGAGCAGTTTGCCAGCAAGGGCTACAAGGTCACCGAGTACGTGCGCTGGGACCTGTGAAGATGGAGAAATGAATATGTCGACCGTCAGTGGATTTTTACTCGGTGCCCTAACCGCCGCCAGCTTGACCGTTCTGTATGGTGACAAATTTCACTACAGCCTGAGTGAAGCGGCGGCCCGATATTCTGTTGATTCGGGCTCAATGTCGAGGGTGGGAAACTAGTCGG
>CBDTVJ010000404.1:0-4287 GCA_965363655.1 uncultured Halieaceae bacterium
CTGGTCGACAGCGCCCTGTTCGACGCGGTATCACCCTGCGACGAGAAAACCGACCCCGAAGACGGCAACAGGCTCTATCTTTACGAAGGAACAGGCCTGGGCACCACCAACCTGGCCGATGTATTTACCAGCAGCAGCGACAACGATGTGCCCGACAATGCCATCGCGCCTTTCGCCGTCGCGAACCTGCTAGAAAACACTTTTACCGGTAACTGGGAGTATGTTTTTGGGTTTCTGCCTGCGGCAGACTACACCATGGTATTCGCCTGTGACACAGCGGAAGATGACTCGGTCGATTATGATGGGCTGGTGATTCCCCTGCCCGAAGAACAGGTTTATGAGCTCACCCTGTCGGAGCGGGAAAACGCCGTCTGCGACGTCAGCGACGCGGTCAGTTGCTAGGCCGGCCAACGCATTCCTCACAGATACAGATAGCCATTTCGATTCACTATAGCTTTTAACCTTATGCAATCCATTATCTTCAATGACACCGCCATCACCCCATCCAAAATTGTGTGCGTGGGCCGCAACTACGTGGCGCATATCGAAGAGTTGGGCAATGAGATACCCGACAATATGGTGGTGTTTAATAAGCCCAACTCTGCCATCACCGATATCCTGCGCTCGCAGATAGCAGGCCAGGCACTCCATTACGAGTCCGAACTGGCCTTCATGGTAGAGGGCGGCAAGCTCGCAGCTGTCGCTTTTGGCCTGGACCTCACCAAGCGCGAACTGCAAGCAGAGTTGAAGAACAAGAGCCTGCCCTGGGAGCGCGCCAAGGCCTTCGATGGCGCCGCGCTGTTCAGTGAGTTCGTCCCTGTCCCTGAGGATATCCAACAACTCTGCGTACAACTTTGCGTGGACGGCAAAGTTCGACAGGAGGGTGGCGTCGCGCTTATGAGCTATCAGCCTGAAACCATTCTGGAAGAGCTCAATTCCTTCATCACCCTGGAAGACGGTGACGTGATCATGACCGGAACGCCCGCTGGCGTCGGCGAGATAAGAACCGGGGAATTATTCGAAGGCGCGGTGCTACAGGGAACTGAGCGTCTGGTGACAGCTAACTGGGTAGCGCAGTAACAAGCTAAACGGGGCAGGCATAACAACCCTGGTGTCTACCCGTGGCGCCTAGCCAGAGCTCTTGCTGCGATAGCGCATAATTATGATCAGGGCTATCAGCCCAGCAACACTGATTACCAGCGACGTTATCTGCAATTGCGGAACGTAGGGCACCCTGAAAGACTCGAGCAAGCCCTTGGCACCATCGTGGAGGACGAAGTAGAGCAACGCAATCTGGCCGTCAAAACCGCGTCTGCCATCGAACCACATCAGGAAAATACCCACTGCAAGCGAGGCCGCCATAAACAGGAAGTGCAATGGCAATACGGGATGACTGGGATGGGATGGATGTTCCAGCAAGCCCTGTTGCAGCTGCAAATACCAGACCTGGCTACCCGGTTGGTAACTGAGGCAATAATCTGCGGTACATTCCGGACCTGTACAGCAGCCATTCATGAAACAACTAATTCGAACCAGCGCAAAACTGAAACACAACGTTATCGCCCCCACATCCAGAAAACGTCGCTGTGGCAAAGTCGGCAGAATCCAGCATTTTAGCAAGGGACCTACCAGAATCATCGCCAGCAATGCGCCAGGGTAGCGCAAACCACCGCGTAACTCTTGCGCCAGCGGCTGGTACAACTCCCAGCCACGCACCTGTAATGAAAACAGTTTCGCTCCCACGAGGGCGACAAAGACCAGCGCCAGCAACAAGATTATCGCTCTGCCTACCTTAATGCCATCATTACGAAGATAGAGTATGAAAAACGCAATACTAAATATCGCAATGGGCGATATCAGTACTCTAAACCAGTCAAGACCAAACAATCCGTTGGGATACATAATAAAGTCCGACTATGAAAATAGCCTGTAGGATAGCAGATTCAGGCCAATAGTTTGGCCTCGCCCAGCACCAGCCAGCTGGAGCCTCCACTGGTCGAAATGTAGTTGGCTCTCTCCGCGGCTGGATCAAAGTTGCTCTCAAAGTTGGCTATAATCGCTACGCTGGTTCAGGCGCTGAACATCAATGCCAATGAAGGGCGGCTGTCGAACAGGAGTACTCTGTATTTTCAATCACCATACCTTTGCAGGAGGACATGATTGCCGGCCTGCTTGGCCGATGCAATAAGCTGCGACTACTATAATGACTCCCTGATTCATGACCAGGTTGGATCACCATAGGCCCAGGTACCACTGCATCCCTCAATATTCACCATTGTAGTCGCCATCGATATACAGTAATTTTGACCCAAGCTTGTGGGTTGGAGACTATGCAAACTATCCTGCGATTGGATCTTGCCGGACAGCCCCGAGGGTGGTTAACCCTCCACGAGGCGGTTACGGCCTACGCCAAAGGCGATGTCATATACGGCATCGGGGACACACTACGCCCTGTATTAGGCGGTATCCAGCGACTCAGCGGCCTGCGCTCCCGTATCGAGCTGCAACCCATCATCGCCATCCAGGGTAGAATCATGCCCGGTTTTACCCCTCCGTTGTGCAACCGCACCTTGTTTCGTCGCGATGACCATCGCTGCCTGTACTGCGGACAAAAGTTTTCGCGTTGCCAGCTGACCCGTGACCATGTCCTACCCACCTCCCGTGGAGGAGACGATCGCTGGGAAAATGTGGTGGCGGCCTGCAAACGCTGCAACTGGCAGAAAGACAATCGAACACCCGAAGAATCCCACATGCCACTGCTGGCAATTCCCTTCTGCCCCAACCGCTGGGAGTGGCACTTCCTGGCCAAGGAACGCATCCTGGCCGACCAAATGGACTACCTCTCGCAACAGTTTCGGGCAAAACGCGCCTGGGCCGCCTGATTATTGGCGACAACTCCAGCTATAATCACTGTATGAAACACTGAGGCGCCCGTCTCGAAAACCACCGCAGGAGTAGTACATTGTCCAACGAACACCTCAGCGCCATTCAATCCATGATGCAACAGATGAGCCAATCGGTCATAGGCCAGGATGAAGTGGTAAGAACACTGGCCCTCGCCCTGCTGTGCAATGGCAATGTGCTATTGGAGGGCTTGCCGGGTACGGCCAAGACGCGCTCGATCAAGACCCTGTCGCAAGTATTGCAGGCTGGGCTGGGGCGCATACAGTTCACGCCGGACCTGCTGCCATCCGATGTCACCGGCAATGAGATTTACCAGGACAACCAGGGCAAGTCAGAACTGCAATTCCAACCCGGCCCCATTTTCAATGAACTGGTACTGGCCGATGAAATCAATCGCGCTCCCGCCAAGGTGCAATCGGCCCTGCTGGAAGCCATGGAGGAACGGCAGATCACCGTAGCGGGTAAAACCTACCAGTTGCCACCCCTGTTTATGGTGCTGGCGACACAGAACCCGATCGAGCAGGAGGGTACCTATCCACTACCGGAAGCGCAGATGGACCGGTTCCTGATGAAGATCTCGGTGGATTACCCGGAGTCCGATGCGGAACTGGCCATCATTCGCATGTTGCAGCAGGAAGAGGGACAAGAAACCGCTGCACTGGAGAGGATCCCACAGTCCCATATTTTCGCCGCCCGCGAAACGATCCAGAAGATGCAGGTATCTGCGGCGGTGGAGCAATACATTGTCGACCTGGTGATGGCCACCCGTCTGCCAGCGGAGTTTGGTGACAAACTGGCCAACTGGATAGACACTGGCTCCAGTCCCCGCGCCAGCATCTCGCTGCACCGCGCCTGTCGCGCCAGCGCGTGGCTGGACAGTAGGGACTATGTCGATCCCGAAGATGTCCGTTCGGTGCTGCATGCCATCATGCGCCATCGGCTGATCATGACCTATGACGCCCTGGCTGATCAAATCACCCCCGATGACATCATCGACGAGGTCATCCAGCAGGTAGCGGTAGGCTGATACCCATGAGCGGGCCCGGCAACGAAGATGTCTATACCAACCTCCATGCCCTGGTGCGCCTGCGCTATACGGCAAGGGGCTTTAACTACCTGCCACGACAACCAGTGCGCTCACTCCTGAGCGGCCGCAAACGATCCCGGCTACGTGGCCGCGGACTGGACTTTGATGAATTGCGGCATTATCGGCCAGGTGATGACATCCGCAATATGGACTGGCGGGTCACCAACCGCACCGGCAAGCCCCATGTGAGGGTTTATACCGAGGAGCGCGATCGACCGGTGGTGGTAGTGGTGGACCAACGGCTGCCCATGTTCTTCGGCAGCCAGAGAAAAATGAAATCTGTCATCGCAGCAGAA
>CBDTVJ010000405.1:0-4275 GCA_965363655.1 uncultured Halieaceae bacterium
GAATGATTGCGGTGCTATCGGTAACACCGTGACCGAATGATGGAACTCCAATGTTCAAACTCGCACTGCGCTATATTTTTCGTCAAAAGGTTCGATCTGGACTGATCCTCTCCACCATTATTTTCGGTGTGGCCAGCTTGATGTTCAGCGGCGGTTTCATTGAAGATATTTTCGTGCAGTTACGGGAGGCAACCATTCACTCCCAACTGGGCCATATACAGGTTTACAAGGCGGGTTATTCCACCATAGGACGCCGTGACCCCTACCAATACCTGATTCCTGACACAGAGCAGCTGGCCAGCGAGCTGGAAGGCTTGCCGCAGGTCAAGGACGTTATGGTGCGTTTGAATTTTTCCGGGCTTGCCAACAATGGACGAGCTGACCTACCCATCATTGGCGAGGGCATTGAGCCGGATAAGGAGGTGCGCCTCGGTAGTGCTTTAACGGTCCTCGCAGGTCGTCGCCTGGCCAACGACGATACATACGGCATTATCCTGGGGCAGGGAGTGGCGCAGTCGCTGCAACTCGATCCTGGAGAGTTTGTCACGCTGCTCGCCACCACGCCGGACGGCGCTCTCAATTCCCTGGAATTCGAGGTTATTGGCATTTTCCAGAGCATTTCACGTGATTATGATAACCGTGCGGTTCGCATTCACCTGGCAGCTGCGCAGGAATTGCTTGATACCAGCGGCGTGCACCGGCTGGTTTTCTCGCTGGAGCGCACTGATGCCACCGATGAAGTTGCCGCTGCCCTTGGTGAGCGACTGCACGCCAGTGAATTCGAGATCAAGACGTGGTACGAATTGGCAGATTTTTATGCCAAGACGGTAGCCCTCTACCGCCGCCAGTTCGGCGTCATGAACCTGATCATACTGATCATGGCGGTACTTAGCGTGGCCAATAGCATCAACATGGCGATCACTGAGCGCCGCGGGGAATTTGGCACCCAAATGGCGCTGGGCCAGCGAAGAAACGCCATATTCTGGCAGGTAATCCTTGAAAGCACCCTGCTTGGGATTATGGGTGCTGTTGCGGGCGTGCTGGTTGGTATTGTCCTGGCCCTGGGCTTATCCCGCGTAGGCATTGAAATGCCGCCACTGCCAAATTCAAACGCGGGTTATATAGCCACCATCCACCTGGTGCCAGGTGTGATGGCTATGGCTGCCGCGATAGGGGTGGCTGCTGCCGTGATCGCCTCGATATTGCCTGCCTACAGGGTTTCGAGGCTGCCGGTCGCGGAGGCCTTGCGGGAGAACGTGTGAGGCATGCAGCTTGTGCGTTGATCTCCATGATATCCAATACAGGGTCGGTAAATTTCACAGTTTTTTATCGCGCCTAATCGCTTATTGCCAGAGGTACGCTATTGAGCGCCTACAGTGAATAGAATATACTTTATGGGGTTCTCCGGGTTGTAATTGATCGCAGGTTTGGGAGCTGTTTCTTACCCAAAAACATAGGGAAGGTTGGCTGCTGATGAACCTTGTGGATGCCTTCATCGAAGTCGCGAATAGCCAGCCAGATCACCCTGCCGTCCTCGGCCCCCGCGAGGGCCAGGTCGAGACCTACCGCTCCCTGCAGCAGAAAATCACTGACAAAGCCGCTGAGTTGCAACAGGCCGGCGTCCAGGCTGGCAGTACCGTGGGTCTGCACTATCCCAGCGGCCTCGACTACATCATTTATACCTACGCGCTGTGGCAATGTCGCGCCTGCGTGGTGCCGATTGCGGTAGAACTGGTGCCGGAAGAGAAACTGCAGGTCTGCCAGCAGATCAGCCTTGAGGTGGTGATCACTGTGCCCAGGAATGCGCAGGTATTCGACGCGGTGCAGGCAAGCAAACTCAGTGAGTTACCCGATGGCGCCTCCATTATCCAGCTCAAACCTGGCCGCGAGCACCCCGCCGGTTTTCAGCAAGTGAATCCCGCTTTTGTACGATTCAGCTCCGGCACTACCGGCACATCCAAGGGGGTGGTGTTGTCCCATGAAAGTATTTACCAGAGGATTCACGCGGCCAACAAAGTACTGCAGCTGAGCCCGGATGACCGGGTTATCTGGCTGCTGTCCATGTCCTATCATTTCGCAGTCTCCATTGTCGCCTACTTGAACTTTGGTGCGACCGTGGTGTTGTGCAAGAACCACTTCGGCAAGACCATTGTCGAGGCCACGGCCCGGCAAGAGGGCACGTTGATCTACGGCTCCCCGGTACATTTTGATTTGATGGCCCACGACACCACCGGTACTGCCATGCCCACAGTCAGGATGGCGATATCAACCGCCATGTACCTGCAACGGGAAATTGCGGACAGGTTCCATGAGCGCTTCCAGTTGCCCCTCAGCGAAGCCTACGGCATCATTGAAATCGGCTTGCCCTGCATCAATGCGGATCGCCCCGTAGAGAAAAAAGGTTCCGTCGGGCGGACATTGCCGGATTATGAAATACAATTGGAACCCCTGGGTCTGGGCGATGACCTGAAGGCGATAAAGGTCCGCGGCACGGGTATGCTCGATGCTTATTACGAACCCTGGCAACCCCGGGAAGAGATCATGGCCGATGGTTGGTTTTCGACCGGTGACCTGGGAGAGATCGACGATGATGGCTACTTGTTCATCCAGGGCCGCTCCAAGGAAATTATCAATATTGGTGGTATGAAGTTTTTCCCCCAGGAAGTCGAGACCCTGCTGGAGTCGCACCCGGCTATCAAGGAGGCCTGTGTATTCGCCCACCGCAACGTGCGTATGGGGGAGGTCGCCCATGCGCAAGTCGTATTAGGTGATGAACAGGGTGCTGCGGTCAGTGAAGAGGATCTTAAAGCCTACTGCATGCAGCATCTAGCCCCATTCAAGGTCCCGGAAAAAATAGAGTTTGTCGATGAACTGGCCAGAACCGCCAGCGGCAAGTTAATCCGCCAGGACACCCGACTGTCCCGCTCTTGAGGAATCACAGTGAGTACCAATGACGAAGTTAGGAACTATATACTGAGTGTGCACCTGCCTGGGGAGAATCCCGACATGTTGAGCAACGACGATGACTTGCTGGACATGGGCATACTGGATTCCATGGCGATCATGCAATTGGTAGCGCACCTGGAAAAGCACTACGGCATTACCGTGCCAACAGAGGAAATCGACCCGGCTAACTTTGAGTCTATCAACGCCCTTGGCGCGTTCATTGATAAGCAGCGTGGCTGAGCAATCGATATTTCCTGCCTGTTAAGAGGCGCACCCATCAGGTTGCGTCCAATCCTGAAGCCGCCAGGGGGCGCGTTATGACTGACAAGTCCACCCCGTTTTTTTATGGCTGGTATGTCCTGGCTGCCAGTTCCCTGGTCATGTTTATTTGTTCGGGGATCGGGCTCTACACCTTCCCGGTATTTTTATTACCCCTGGAAGAGCATTTTGAAACCACGCGCACTAATCTCGCTGCGGTAGGTGCGCTGCTGGTATTTGTATCCGGCTTGGCCACGCCCCTGATTGGTATTGCAGTCCACCGCTGGGGGGTGCGTGCGGTGATCGGTACGGGCGCTCTTGTCGGCGGAGTGGCCTACATATTACTCGGCCTGGCTACCCAGTTCTGGCAGTTGCTGGTCCTGGGTGTCCCCATCGCGATGAGTACTGCGGCAACCGCGCATATCCCGAACCAGACGCTGATCTCCACCTGGTTTGATCGCCATCGCGGTGCGGCGATGGGTATCATCCTCATGGCCTCGGCCCTGGGTGGTGTGTTCTGGGCACCAGTGGCCCACCAAATGATTCTCGAAATCGGCTGGCAGGGCGCGTATAGGGTGTTCGGCGCGGTCATTCTTCTGCTGATATTGCCCGTCAACTGGTTTTTGCTGCGTAATGACCCCCAGTCCATGGGGCTGCTGCCAGACGGCGATGTCGAGTCCTCGGCTGAAAGTTCGGAAAGTGATGAGCTTGCAGCCCCCGCCCCGTGGACGGTCCGCCAGGTCTTTCGCACGCGTTCATTCTGGTGCCTGTTTGCACTCCAGTTGTTCTACCTCGCGGGTTTTTCGATCGCCAACATGCATATTGTTCCTATGGTCATCGATTCACCCCTTGGCGTGGCGGAAGGTGAGGTCGCGGCCCGGGAGCTGGGGGCCAGAGTAATAAGCTACTACCTGACGGTGAGTATCTTCGGCGCGGTCTTGGCGGGCGTTCTCGCCGATCGGCTGCCGAAGAAGTGGATTATGTTTGCGCAATTCACCTGCCTGGGGATTGCAACACTGATGCTGTTTGATCTCACTGGCATGACGCAGATCTATGCTTTTGCCTTCTTTT
>CBDTVJ010000406.1:0-4260 GCA_965363655.1 uncultured Halieaceae bacterium
CGCTCTGGAGCAGTTAGCTGCCCTTAGAGCTATATCGAACTAATTGCCGCGTTCGACTCGGAAGGGACATTAGTTCCTCAGCGTTTTCGGCTCGATCCCACCTCGCAGCTTCCCTGCTGTGCCGATGGCGTTGCATTATGCCTATATGTCCCAGCCGGGCAGCCCTTCATCCAGTTGTACGCCGAGGCTGTTCAGCACCATGGAAACCATGTTGTATTGTCCCACGGTGAACAGTAAATCCATCAGCTGCTGCGTGCTGTAGTGTTCTGACAAGCCTTGCCACGTAGGGTCGCTGATGAACGCATCTGTATGCAGTTCATCAGTAGCTTGAAATAGCAGTTGGTCCAATTCACCAAGCCCCGGCGTATCCGGGCCGGTTTTGCAGGCTTGAATTTCGTCATCAGTCAGACCGATCTTGCGCGCTATTTCGACATGCTGCCCCCATTCGTAACCGGCCTGACAGAGATAGCCGATACGGAGAATGACTAATTCCCGATCGCGATCAGACAGACTTGAACTGCCGAGGATGTGGTTGCCGAAAGCAAACCAGCTTTGTGATAGTGCCGGATGGTTCGCCATGGTACGGAAGATATTGTAGTCGGCGCCCATGGCAATGAAGGGTTCCATCATTTTGCCAGCTTCTGCTGACCATTCTTCTGGTGCAAGTGCCTTTATCCTGGGTTTTTTCAAGCGCATATTCGTTCTCTCCATGATCGTAATTTAATGGTGCAGTGAGAAGGATAGTCCAGCGTGGCAGATTCTTCCAAGTTCCAGCCGATAGGCGCTACACGTCACTTGAGCACTCCGGCTTCTGTCTTACAAGTGGTCTAGTGTTATGTCCGCTTGTGGCACATTTGCGATCTGGTGAGCGGTAATCTGGTGGCTTGGCTATGACCGCTCTGGAGCAGTTAGCTGCCGCTAGAGCTATGATGGGCGAACCGGCAGCAATCGACTGAGGCTGTGTGAAAACGCAAAGTGAAATTTATCGATCGTGCGTACAGGTGTCTGCTTCTATTTTTTCAGCATGAAACCTCAAAGCAGGCCGCTCCAGCGCGCGGTTTTTGCATATTTTGAGGCCGCTTTTTACGTGCCCGGAGTTCTCACACAGCCTCGACTCGATGCGGTCTTTAGCTCGCAAGCAATTTCAGCCCAATCCCACCTACTGCCACTTACACCACGTTTGCGACCAGTGGTGATTTATATCGTCTTGGTCGCAATGTGACCCAAAGCGAACCGTTGCTAGTGAGTAAATCCTGCTGGTCAGTTGCCAGAGCCACGAGCGCCACCGCAGGAAACACTATTGGAAGCACATAGTGTGTAACCAAAGGTGTTACTCAAGGATGAGGCCGGCAGTAGGTTGAGGGCCGGAAAGCGCAGAACGATAAAGAGGCTCGGAGCACCATTGATTATGCTCAATATTTGTACATCCGATTGTTAATATAGCAGCTTGTCAATTGCCAGTAACCTTGACCCTGTAGTAGATTGACAGGAATCGGGGGTTATTGGGGTATCAATCCTTCCTATACTCGAACAATCGATAAGATGATGACATTCTCATCGAGATCTAAATTCGTATATCAAGGTGATTCCGATGAAGGTTTTTAAATCAATACTCGCCACCGTCTTTTTTAGCGCCATGACCACCGCATGGGCCGACACCATAGCGATCATTGGAAGCGGTGATGTCGCCACTGCTCTGGGCCCGCAGTTTGCCAGACAGGGGCATAAAATTGTTTATGGTTCGCGTGACCCCTCGAAAGAAAGCGTTGTCACACTTGTGGCTGAGACTGCCCTCGGAGCGTCTGCTACGACGCCAGCAGAGGCAGTGAAAGGTGCTGACATCGTGGTACTGGCGATTCCTGGAATGATGGTTGCGCAGATCACCAAGAGCCTGGGGGACTTGTCCGGCAAGATTATTATCGATCCGACTAACCCTCTGACGGAATCGGGGAAAGGGCTCAAACATTCGGTCGCCACATCAAATACTGAGATTATTCAGGCGGCGGCGCCAAATGCTTTTGTCGTAAAAGCATTCAATACCCTGAGCTGGCGAACAATGGTCGAACCAAGAGAGTCCGGTGGTCTCGTGAGTATTCCGCTGGTGGGCAACGACGAGGACGCAAAAAATACTGTAGCTCAGCTTGTTGAGGGCATGGGTCTCGAGCCGATTGACCTTGGCGGTGTAGAGAATGCTCGATGGGTCGAAGGCATGCTAATCCTCTGGATTAATAATCGCTATGGCAGCAACCGCCAAGCCTTTGACTTCCATTTGCGCAAGCTTGAAAAGTGATTGATAGAGCCGTCTCGGCACAGGTGTACTCACAGCTCTTGCAACCTGGTCAGTATCCACGACAATAAAAAAACCATTTCATCCGGTTTTATTGGAGAGCTCCATGAGTCGTGCACAATTGATAGAGGTGGTCCGCCACGGAGGCTGGCTATTTATGTCAGCGTTGTTAGGTTTGTTCGGAAAAAAGCGATTATCTCTTCGATAAATTGGTTGATGCTACTTTGATCAAATTAAGGCTACTTCGATAGGTTTTTTGTTTCTGCTTTAGTCCCTTCATGGCACATTTGCGACCTGGTGAGTGGTAATATGGAGGCTTGGCTATGACCGCTCTGAAGCAGTTAGCTGCCCTTAGAGCTATCATGGGCGAAAGGGCAGAAATCTCAAGGGCCGGCCGGGGCTGCTATCCAGTGTGATGTAAACGGCCGCTATCGGGGTTGCCGCCGGCCGAGCCAGTTTTTGTTGCAGTAAGTGAGCGACTGACCCGCCTAGAAATGGCCATTTGCGCTGTGATATTGTGTCGGTCTGAAAACGCTCATTATGGGAGCCCGGTTGATGTGGGCTATATAGAAGCCAACCAGCCAATGCGTCTGGACCGCGCTTTTCCCAAATTGACTGACTTCACATAATTATCGCAACTCCTGACAGCCGAGGACCAGAAAAAATGGTGCCGCGAACTATTCGTGAATGGACTTGCGACCACGCCTCAACTTCAGAGTCTGGCGATTACATTCAGGTTCTCTTTGAGCAATCTGAAGACAACGATGATTTCTACGTATTG
This sequence comes from uncultured Halieaceae bacterium, assembly GCA_965363655.1. Classification (GTDB taxonomy): domain Bacteria; phylum Pseudomonadota; class Gammaproteobacteria; order Pseudomonadales; family Halieaceae; genus Marimicrobium. The sequence goes on from CBDTVJ010000406.1 coordinate 3,069, forward strand.
ATTCAATCTCAGTTTGAGTTTCCTCAGGATTGCGACATCATAGTCGAAACAGATGCCGGTAAATGGTTCGCTGAGTTGGTAGTCGAACATGCGACGCTCAGTCAACAACGCTTGGTGATTGAAGGACGCGATAAGGAAGAGGTGGTTCGGATTATCGTCCACTACCGTGCGGATGAAAGAACATACGCAGAGCTAATACGTGTTTTGAAGATCATGTTGCCACGCATTGATGTGTATCCTGAACTCACTAAGGTAGATTAGGTATCTGAGGCTTGAACGTCTGTGGCATCTTTGCGACCTGGAGAGGGGTGAATATCGGGGTGTGGCTACTACCGCTCTGGAGCGGATAACGGGCGTTTGAGCTATCATGGGCGAAACGGCAAAGAACGACTTACTATAGACCCTCATGAAAACTCGGAATCCGGTTTTTCAATAGACCGAGTCGCATGGATAAACTGTTAGGCAACTAAGAACAACATGATTCTCACTCTAAAGATCAAGATCGCTGGCTGGTGGTGCCAACTTGAAATCGACGATTCTTCGACATTTGAAGACTTGCACTATGCAATCCAGGATGCGGTTGAGTTTGATGATGATCACCTCTATGAATTCTATATGGCAAGCTCCGAGAGGAGTCGAAATAGAGTTACTGTGTCAAGCTATGAAGATGCAGATTCAGTAACACTTGACTCGGTAATTCCAATTCAGTCGGACAAGAAGTTATTCTATCTTTTTGATTACGGTGACAATTGGGTATTTCATATTTTACCAAGTAGAAAAGATCCACACCCTCCTGTGACGAGCAGCAGGTATCCACAATTGCTGAGTGAAGGCGGTGAGAAACCCGAGCAGTATCCAGAATGGGAAGAATGATATTGCCTAAGAATACGTGCCAAAGAGGACGGTTTCATCGCCGCTGGGCTCGGCTTTACTGAGCGTCCGGTCCATTGGCACCTTAGAGTCGTCCAGTGGAGCCAGATTTTGTGCTGTGGACGACCGCTTTGGAGCGGATAGCTGACCTTTCAGTTATCATGGGCTAATTACCGGGTTCGACTCGAAGGAGACATTCCTATGAAGCCCCATATTCCGGGCAACATTAAACTTTGTCAAAAGAATTAGCTGTTATGGCTAAATACACATCAAGTGTGAGAGTTCGGCCAGCTGAGAAATCAGACGCCGATCTTATCGTTGG
>CBDTVJ010000407.1:0-4254 GCA_965363655.1 uncultured Halieaceae bacterium
GTCTTAAATCATCGCTCCAATCGTCGCGAACAAAGTCCTTGTACGCGTACGCAATATTTTTAACGTGGTGTGGAAATTCTGCTTTCTTGATTTTTCTATGTATGTCTTCGGTGTGCGCTACACCAGCGTTGTTAAATGAAACAAACTTTGTTGCCTGATACGCATGTTCATTCGTAGGCCATGTAACACCCAAGTAATGCACAGGAAAATTTGAAAAATTATCAAAGCAGTAGCGAGCATCTACTTTGTTTGTACTGTTTCCTTCCATTTACCCTGCCAAAGAACTAATTCGTTACTAGAATGACTGGTATCACTGCGGTCTCATAATATGGCGGCACCGTTGGCAAGTATAGTACAAATACCAGATGGCATTTACGTTGCGGGCAGAAACCCGGCTACATACACCCTAACAATGACCAGGAGGGGTACTGACAAATTAACTTTCCTGAATCAGGGGAATTCGCCACCTACAATTCAAGCAACTACTATTTTCCATTCATTGGACGCACCCGCCATCAAGCCCTCCCCCACAACCCCTTCCACCACCTCACCCCCGTCGAGTACGTCAGGTTGGCCTGCCCCGGGTAGGCCCTCTTTGAGCACCGAATCAAGCAACAGGTGTGCCCAGGAATTGAGGGGAGAATTTATAAAGGCTGACCTCTGGGTGGCGGATTAGTAATTTTCCCATAGTATTGGAAGGTTAGTTGTTGCCGCGGTTTATTTGAGATACCCGTTGCAGCCTTATTTACGAGTTCACCAGAGACAGGGAAAATCACCAATCATGGAACTCTATGACGTCATGCGTACCACCTTCGCCTGCAGGGAGTTTACCGGTGAGCCATTGCCGGAAGACGTGCTGCATCGCATAGTCGAACACGCCCGTTTCGCCCCCAGTGGCGGCAACCGCCAGGGATGGCGCATCATCAATATAACTGACCCTGCGAAGAAAGAGCGGCTTGCCCACCTGTCACTACCGACTGCCACGCGCTACCTTCTCCAGAAGAATATCGGTGAAAGCCCGCTCAACACCATCCACCCCAGTGCTGTCACCGATGATCAGGTGGCGCAGGTGGAAGCCCCTGAATGGCTGGTGGCACACATACGGAACGCGCCGACCCTGTTGGTTATTACAGTTGATCTGGCGCTGATCGCGAGCAATGGTCAGCATACGTTCGCTCTCAACTACCCTGCCCTTCCCCATCAGAAAATCCCGTGAGCTTTATTCAACTCACTGCGCACGCCGAAACCACCCTGGCTAGAAATTATCCAAAGTCATTACCAGTATAATTGATGATCTCGGAGGAAAAGGGCTCCCGACCCTTATTTCACTGACCCAATATATACAGAGCCAGTGCATTGGCCTGCGCGTCAGACAGACTGTTCATAGGTGGCATTGGTATCGACCCCCACTTTCCAACCCCGCCACTTTTTATGGATATTGAAAGCTCGGATTCCGCATTGGCCTGGCCTGCGTATTTTGCAGCGATATCGCGAAACGACGGGCCAACAACTTTCGTGTCAATTGCATGGCATCCCAGGCAGGCATTGCCATTGAGCAATTCATTAACGTTTATAGCGGTTGCGGCGGTTGTCGCTTTGGGCGATGCCTTTGGAGCGGATGCCGCGATCACGGCCTTATCGGAAGCCTTGGTACTGCCATAGACCACCGCCAGATAGGCGGCAATACTTTTAATCTCCTGCTCGTCAATCGGTGCCCCGTAGGAATGCTGCATCTTTGTCATTTCAGCAGTCCACTGCTCCAGGTCCATACCCGGTGGTTGATAATTGATGTAGTCAACTGAGTGACAGATGCTGCACTTCTGTTGTGCCAGTGTGTATCCAGGCAGAGTCGATTCACGTAGCGTTGCCGTTTCAGTCGGGAGCGTGATTTCCACAGGCGCGGCATGAACTGTCGCAGCTATTAGAACTAAGAAGAAACCGAGTGCAAGGCGTGCTATACGATTCATAGTCATATACTCAGGCGATTATGACGGGAGTGGATTCGACAACGTTGCGAAGATAGCCAGCAGGATTCCAGCTGGCTTTCTCCGGCTGCACTTCACCATTATTGCTGGTAGCCCGCACCATTAACTGGGTTTTCCCCTTTGTCGCGAAGGTCACGGACAGGCGCCACTCGCGGAAAGAGAAGCGCCCAAGACTTTCGCCCAACTTCGCATTCCTCCAGTGTTTTCCTCCGTCAGTTGAGACCGCCACAGTTTTGATGCCGTACCCGCCATCAAAAGCGATACCTTTCAATTCCACTGCACGCCCTAGCGCTAGTGCAGCACCTGGCTTTACGTTTGTGATGAAGCTGCGAACGTTTAATGTTGAGGTGGGTCGCGTTTCTTTGGGTGCAGTACCCGGCTCAATACAGGCACAATCATTATCGGGAATACGGTAACCCTTGGTCATGAAATAGGAATCATGGCCTGCAAACGCATGATCAAGAACCTCTATCTCGGATAAATGTTTCACCCAATAGCTTCCGTAGTAGCCGGGCACTATCAGCTTAAGTGGATAGCCGTTGAGAAAGGGTAGTTGCTCGCCGTTCATGTCCCATGCCAGCATTGGCTCTGGGCTGAGGGCATGATCAATCTCCAGCGCCTTACGAAAATCAGGCGTTGCACCCATCACTGGCTTGTCCAGTCCATTAAATGTTACCTGCTTTGCTCCTGCCTTCAAGCCAGCGCGTTCCAATACGGCCTTAAGAGATACCCCTGTCCAGCGGGCATTGCCCATGGCGCCATTGCCTAGCTGAGCACCAAATACGCGCGGAGACGAATAGCCTCGACTGTTGCCAGTACACTGGTTTACCGCGACAATTTCGACCTGCCCCGGCATCGACTTCAATTCGGCTAACGAAAGATTTAGGGGGCTACTCACTGCACCCCTCACTTCAAGGCGATACGTATCGGGATCGATTGATATCGGAATGTCCGCCAAGTGATAGCGCACAAAGAACGCATCGTTCGGTGTTACCACGCCTTCATCGAAGGTCGCAAATGGTGTTTCAAGGTGTGGTGGGCGAGCATGTACCAGGATCATCTCTCGCTTACCCGGATAGCGAACCAGCGGTCGCGGCCCAGCAGCAAAAGTTACACCTTCCCCGGTATCAACTGAAGCCAATGCGGCCATTGGGAGGGCAGCAACTGCCAGCGCTCCCGAGTGACGTAAAAAATCCCGCCGCGATCCTTTTGCAATGTCTCGGTCATCACTCATATAGCCGATTTCCTCGCCTCGTATAGAGAAAGTACCCGCCAATAGGCAGAGTAAATAGTTTAGCGCAACATGTCTCGATTCGTAAGAGAACAGCTTTTCACGGTACTAGCTCTGAGGCTTCAAAAAATTCAGAAGCAATTGACTTGATTCCCCTAAAGACATGGTTACTCTGACAGCACTAATCAATGGATTTTGATGGTAGGGATCCAACTTGTCAGTACCCTCGAGCGTAGAGGTGGCATCATGTGTCCATAGGGCTCACAGCATTCGGAATACTACTCGTGGCCGACACCTGTAGTGTTTTTAATCAACTGTTCCAATGGGTTGTATCCCTCGGGCACGGGTATCACACCGTTATTTAGCTCGTACTCTCGGTAGGACGCTATTAGCTCAGCTACTAATTCCGGTTTTTTCCTGGCAAGATCATGGACTTCACCCTGATCAGCGATGATATCATAGAGCTCCCAATTTCCGTTACCCTTGGGCGGCGGATTCCTTGACAGCTTGTACTTGCCGCGAAACACAGCACTGCTGCCCGCAAGTTCATAGCCAATACTTTCTGAGCTTGAATGAACCTCCGAATCTTTGCCTGTCAATACGGCCCAGGCACTTTTTCCACTTGGTGGATAAATTGTCTTGCCCTTGTATTGCGAACCAGGTTTTTCTGAAGTGGTTCAATAAACCCGGACACCTCGTTAAGGATGTAAAATGCCATAACGAGGTGAACGATGACAACAAGACAAAGACGGAATTACCCCGAGGATTTTAAACGGGACGCAGTGGCGCTGATTACAGAACAGGGTTATTCGATCGCAGAAGCTGCTCGAAGCCTGGATGTTGGTGCCAATCTCCTGGGTCGCTGGAAACGGGAATACGAGGCGCAAGCCAGAGGCGAAACACTGGATCAGGACGAGCGTGAGGAACTGAAGCGGCTGAGGCGCGAGAATCGAGGACTCCGAATGGAGAAGGAAATTCTAAAAAAGGCGTCAGCGTACTTCGCGAAGGAAATGAAGTGAAGTACGCATTTGTTCAACG
>CBDTVJ010000408.1:0-4254 GCA_965363655.1 uncultured Halieaceae bacterium
CCATGTCCAGCATAAGCGATAGCTTATTCCATGCATCGATCCTTTTTGAGGTTTTTGCCATTACTGAGTCGATGCCATACAAAGTCACGCCACGTAAAATGAACGGTGCTACTGAGGTGGGCAAATTCATCGATTCGGCTAATCCACAGGCAGCAACAGCACCACCATACTGCAATTGGCTAATGACGTTTGCCAATGTATTTCCACCGGCCACATCAATAGCCCCAGCCCATAGTTCCTTATTTAAAGGACGGGCTTTGTCTGAAAAAACACCGCGTTCAAGGACACGTTTTGCACCGAGATTTTTTAAAAAGTCTGCTTCCGCCGATTTACCTGTTACAGCGACAACGTCATATCCAGCTTTGCTTAATAACGCGATTGCTACGCTACCCACACCACCTGTTCCGCCAGTAATTAGAATTTCGCCATCTTCAGGTTTGATGCCATGATTTTGTAAAGCCATGACACAAAGCATCGACGTATAACCGGCCGTTCCAATAGCCATTGCCTGGCGACTGGTAATACCTTCAGGTAAGTGAATTAGCCAGTCACCATTGACTCTGGCCCGCTGGGCATACCCACCGGAATGTACCTCGCCGACCCCAAAGCCGTTAAGGATGATCTGATCGCCCTGGTTAAAATTGTGGTGTGATGATTCCGTTACAGTGCCGCTGAAATCGATTCCAGGGGTCATGGGAAATTTTCGCACTACCGGTGAACGCCCTGTCAAGGCCAGGCCGTCCTTGTAATTCAAGGTTGAGTAAGCCACGTCTATGGTGACATCGCCTGCCATTAAATCGTCATTAGACAGGGTTTTCAGCGTGCAACTTTGGACATCATCATCTTTGGTTATTTGATATCCGAGAAATTGATCGGTCATTCTGGAGTTCTCCCTGGATGTTCAGTTGGTTTAATTGTAAGACATATGCTCATGGTAAAATAATTCTTCTTCAATTGCATCGCGTCCCCCGGCATCAGGCAACTCCGGATCAAACGCACAGTGCACTGCATCATTTGGCACCTCATCCGGCACCTCATCCGGGATCCCCAAATCAGCATACAGCTAACCCGGCTCCTTCACTCTCACAATCCATCTGTCGTTGATAACCAGGTTGACGATATTGTGCTTGTTGAGCTTACGGTTTATATGGCATAAACAATGCCATTATACCTTCTGTCCCGCAAGGGCTCGTGATATTATCGCCAACAGTCATGGAACATAGTAACGGCATCCTTATGAACAACCCGGCAGAGAATGAAACAGAAGTGGCTCCAGATGGACGCCGCCAGCGCAGTGAGCGCAGCCGGCAGGCCATCATAGATGCCAGCCTGGCCCTGATCGAACAGGGTATCCTGCTGCCTACTGCACAACAGATATCGGAGCGGGCAGGGGTGGGTATACGCTCTTTTTTCCGACATTTTTCTGATATGGAAGCCCTGTTCGCTGCCGCCGATGAGCAGTCCCGGGACGTGACTGAAGCGCTGTTTATTGGCGGTGACAGGAATGGCACCCTGGAGGAGCGGATCCTGCATGCCGTTGAGCGCCATGCCGATGGTTATGAAGACCAGAAAAATGTTATCAAGTCGACTGCGGCGCAGAGCTGGCGCTACGAGATCCTGCGTAAGAACTACGCACGCTACCAGCGCGGATTGCGTAAAGATCTTGATAACTGGCTGCCGGAGTTAACATCACTGAGTCCTCTCCAGCGCGAGGCGGTGGATGCGGTGGCGTCTGCCGAGATGTGGCTCAGGTTACGGGAGCATCAGGGCTTGAGTAAAAAGAATACTATTGAGGTCATCGTCGCCATGCTGGGTGGGATGATAGGCCAGTAGTCTTCTTCAGGGTGGCAAGAGCGTGCCCGTGACCAATAGAAAAATAGTACTCATTGCTGTTGCGGCCGTACTGTCGATGTCTGCGGTGCCCGTGCTGGTAAAGTCCACGGAAGCCAACATCGCCACTATCGGCATGTCACGCCTGGCCATCGCAGTGCTGGTATTCGCCCCCTTCGTTCTGCTACGTGGTCACCTGTTCCGGCTGTCCCCTCGCCAGTGGTTACAACTGGTCGTTATTGGTTGCACTTTCGGTCTGCACTGGCTCGCCTATTTCGCCAGTATAAAACTGGCTACCGCCGCGATAGCGGCCCTGATCATACTCACCTATAGCGTGCAGTACATGATCCTCGCTTACATCTTCAACCGGGAGAGCGTGACGCCCATAGAGTGGCTGGCTATCGGCATATGTTTCGCTGGATGTCTAGTGGTATCACCGGAACTCTCCTTTGGTAACGATGTGACCCTGGGTATCGCCATCGGTCTGCTCAGCGCCTTCCTGTACGCCGCGATGCCCCTGTTGCACCAGCGCGCCAGCGACATCGGTACGCTGGAACGTACCTTTGGCCAGTTCTTCTTTGCACTGTTGGTTTTTCTGCCGCTGTGGGGGCAGGCCAATTGGGATATCGGTACTACCGATGTCTACCAACTGCTGGTGCTGGGGCTGCTGTGCACGGTGATAGCCCACGGACTGTGGGTGAAGACAAGTACCGAATTACCCGCTATTTACACCAGCATGATCTACTTTCTTTACCTGCCGGGCGCGCTGCTAGGCAGCATGATCTTCCTGGATGAGCCGCTGACCCCGCGCAAGCTGGTGGGTTGCACCATGGTGCTGGTGGCCAGCGTTGCATTGTCGCTGTATCGCTATCGGCGCAGTCGCCGCCTCTGACGGCAATTTTTTTGCGCCATCAATGGCGCGCTACCTTTTCTGCTTCGCTTTTGGTCTGGTTTTTGGCTTGGCTTTGGCCTTTGGTTTAGCTTTGGCCTTCGATTTGGCTTTGGCCTTCGGTTTGGCTTTGGCCCTGCGTTTGGGCTTGACCAGGCCGGCCGCTACTTCCAGCTCGGTCAGAGCCTGTTCCATATAATCGATCAGGCGCTGTGCCTGGGGTACCGAACGACGACAGGCGGTGATGCCAAAATCAACGTTCTTGTCATAGGTCACCAGGGTAATGTTCAGCGCCATGCCGTCCGTTACGATAGACGCGGGGTAGGAGCCATCGAGACGCGCGCCATTCCAGTACATGGGTTGCTGTATCCCGGGCACATTGGAGATGGTGGTATTGACCGACGGTAAGCGATCGGCCAGGCCAAGTTGCATCATGAGCATGGCGGGTGCTTGCATCACCATGCTGACCAGCGTGACTTCGGCGGGTGACATTTCGCTATAGAAAGCCTTGCCGGCTCTTACCGACTCCTGAATCGCCACGAAGCGCTTGGCCGGGTCCTTGATGTTAGTGGCCAGGTCGGCACTGATTGCCGCCACCGCATTGCTCGAATCTATATCGCCTTCCGCGCGCACCGAGATAGGCACCAGTGCCTTGAGAGACTCTGCGGGCAGCTCCGCATGGTTTTCCATGTAAGTGCGCAGTGCACCGGCACACATCGCCAATACTGCATCGTTAAAAGTGCCGTCAAATGCTTTACCCACTGCGCGAATCCTGGCAAAGGGCCAGGACTGCGCAACAAAGCGCCGGGCGCTATCCACGGAAGTATTTAGCGAGCTGCGCGGTACCTGGCGGAAGGGCAGGGCCAGTGCGCCGCCCTGGCCAGCCCAGGCCATGGTAAAACGCTTGAGCGCACCGTATACCTGCGCGCCGCTGTCCATCCTGGCTTTCAGGACATCGGCAACATTGCGTATTTCCTGATCGGTAAAATTCCTGGGACTTTTGAGTTCAAGGCCGGCGCGATAACGTTCCCACGCCGTCAGTGACAATGGGGATTCCGGTAAGCGGGTTGTCGGGTCGACGGACAGCATGCTGCGTGCCAGGTGAATTGAGCGCGCGCCGTCTACTGCAGCGTGGTGGGTCTTGGTGTACGTGGCGAACTGGCGGTCCTGCAGGCCCTCGATCAGGTGCATCTCCCACAGGGGGCGATTGCGATCCAGCAGGGTGCCGTGCAGGCGAGAGACCAGGTTGAAAAGCTCGCGGTAGCGGCCCGGCTTGGGCAGGGCAGAGTGGCGAATGTGGTAGTCGATATCCAGGGCGGGATCGGGCTCCCAGTAGACATTCCCGGCCAATCCCAGCGGGCCGATTTTCAGGCGGTCGCCGAATGGCGGCAGGAATCGATCCACGTCGCGGAGATTATCTGCAAGGCTGTGCAGAAATTCCTGTTCGTCCACGCCTTCGGGTAGGGTATACAGGCTGATGCCGCCAACGTGCATCGGGGTTTCCCGGGTTTCTGCGAGCAGGAAACCGGTGTCCA
>CBDTVJ010000409.1:0-4242 GCA_965363655.1 uncultured Halieaceae bacterium
GAGTATGTATTCACAAATAGTAAAGGTGGCCCCAGAGGGCACGCTTCCGCTGGTATAAAGAATGCTCTGGTGAATGCGGGTCTAGATGATGTAACAATACATGACCTTCGGCATACCTGCGCTTCACGATTAATCCAGAACGGAATGAGCTTGTACGAGGTATGTAACGTCCCGGTCTATTCAGCACTAATCACCAGGACCTATTTAAGGTGAGACGACATCAAAAAACAGAACGCCCTGGAGAGATATGACCTCACCAGGGCGCAGAAGGGTCCCTTCTCAGTTAATCAAAAGGGTATCCCGCCATCCTCCTCGGCATCACCATTGCCGTTCTCCTTATTTCTGGTTGCCTGCTGCTGTGAACGAATCTCTGCGGCGTAAAACAGCTCTAACTGATGGGCCGTTTCCGATAGCCAATCAACCAGGTCGACCGCTTGTGCTGGCGATAATGCGGGAAGAGTGACTTTGAGCTTCTCATTGTGTCTCTTTCTCATTGCAGCAACCCCTCAATCGCTTCGAGCACCAGGTCATCCGGCAAGTGATTCAGCCCCTTGGGCACTGCCAGCCGCATGGCGGTTTTCAGTAGCTGTCCGGCTTGGCGAGGCATGCCCTGTGATGCCTGTCTCAACAATTCAAGCCCTGAGTCGGACAGCAGGGTCTGGGTGCAACCCACGGATTTGAAACCATGGTCAATCAACGCTTTAAACTGGTCAAAGCTCTGTACCGGGTCAAGACGTAGTCGTGTGTGTATACGGCTGGCCAGTGCCGCTGTGGGTGCACGCGATAATGCATAGTTCAACTGCGGCATGCCCACAAACCACACGGTTAACATGTCTCTGGCGTCGAAGGCGTAATTCAGGAATGCAGGGAAGTCACGAAAGAACTGTGTCGGCAGGTTTTGCGCCTCGTCGATAATCCATACTGGCTGAATACGCTTATTGTCGACCAGGTCGGTAATACAGTCCTTGATGTCACTCCACAATTGGGTGCGTCGATAAGCGGGTTCCAGGCCTAATGCGACGGCGAGATTGCGATAAAAATCGCGTGGACTGCAGTCGGTATCCGCACTGTAGATCACTTTGTAGCCGTGTGGATTAAGATCAGCGGTCAAGTGCCTGAGCGCTGCGGTCTTGCCAACGCCGGCGTCGCCTGTCAGGACACCAATGCCAGGAGAATCCAATAGCCATTGGAACCGCGATGCGAGTTGCTCCAGTTGACTGTTGGTAAAGAGTGTTTTGCCGCCCTTATCGAGCGGGCAGGCTGTGATGCCAAAATGCTGTCGGTACATGCGTGAATTCCCCGTCTATCAGTCAGATTGATCGTCAGTGTCGGTGAGTGTTTTTGTGGGAGCATTGGCTGACTGCTCAGCCAATGACTGAGCAGTGAGGCCCCCCAGTCTGCGCACCTGATTCTGGAGCGCCTGCTCCACGATACTGTCTTTCGGCGGCGTGGCTTTTTTCGATTCCGGCGGATTATTTTCCGAGGTGGTTCGCACGCGTTTTCGATGATTATTCGCGGGGCGATCCAGCAATGTGGTCGGACCTAAACAGCGGCCGTCACTGATGGATTCCACATAAAGCGCCGTCTGCTCATGGGGGTCAAAGACGACAGCCACTTGCTGGCCCACCAGGGTGTAATCCACCTCATAACGCTGGTTATTGAGGGAAATCGTGCCGTCTTTTTTTACCACGCGGTTTTCGCGATGATAGAAAATCTCATCCAGATGATGGGCGAGCAGACCCAGTGTGCGATGCCTGGGCAAGTCCTGCTGGAAGCGGGCCAGCGGGGTCTGCTTGTTCAGACTGCTATGCTCGCGCTGATGATAAAGAGTATCGATCCACGCCCACAGTCGCGTATTGATATCGGCGAGACTGGCAATTTTTTCATCGATCAGTTCAGAGATAAATTGCTGGTGGACAACACGGTGCCACCGTTCAATTTTCCCCTTCGACTCCGGGGTAAACGGGCGGCAATAGATCAATCGAATATCGAGCCGCGCGCAAATGCTTTGTAAACTTCCTGAACGATAGGCGCTGCCATTATCGATGACCAGTTTTCGACACAACCCGCGTTTTAACACCGCCTGCTTCAGCACGCCTTCAACATCGACTGCTTTTTCACCCAGGCAAAAAGCGCTATGGGTGACCAGACGTGAGGCGTCATCCATCAACGACACGAGGTAGACCTTGCGCTGTTTGCCATCGATGTGGAAGCTGGGGCCGTGCATCACATCGCCATACCAGGTCTCATTGGCGTATTGCGCTTCAAAACTGCGGCGCTCAATGGCGGGCAGCGCTTGCGTGGGGCGGGATAAACCGTGGTGCTGCAACAAGCGATGAATGGACGAGCGCGTCAATTGCCCTTTCGCTGCGATGCCCTGGCGCTCAAGGTGTTCCTGAAGGGTTTGGATCGACCGTTTGGGGTTCTCCTTCTTGCAGTCAATGATGGCCGCTTGCAATTCAGGTGGGATTTTTGACTGGCCTCTATCGTTGCGCACTTTGGGGGCCAGCCCCTCAATGCCGCCCCTGAGCCATTGGTAATACCAGGATTCAATGGTTTTTTCACTGATGCGAACATGCTGTGAATTCGGAATGTGATAGTTCTTCTGAGCCAACTCGCGAATCATTTCTGCGAGCTCACCGTGAGCAAAACGCTCCCGGCTCGCCAATGGGCCTAACACAGCCAATCGAAACAAGGCCGTTGGATGTACTGGTTTCATACCGATTCTCCTCGTAGCAGTTAACCGCCACCAGTTATAAACCGTTATCAACACCGGGTTGTTATCAAACTGTGTGGGGTGATGTCAGACGGGCATTCCGGGCGTCTCGCGATCAGTAGATTTCACCTTGGAGGCGTTAGTAATGCAGCGTGATTTCAGCACTGGATTGGGCATGAAACAGTAGCGCCATCGCCGATGACAGGCGCATCTTATCGAAACAATGCAGCCAGAATGACGATGGCGCGTTAGTGATGCCAAGCGAAGGAAAGAGATTGCACAGGCAGAAGCGACTGGCCAGGTAATCCGCCCTGAAGCGAGACCACCAGCGGTGCAATGTCGATAGGCTGGGCTCAAAAGCATCACCGCCAGCACCCTTGACACTGAGCACCTCAAGCACACGGCTGTAAGTGCCGCCGTGGAGGAGTAACCACACGACCACCTGCTGGATCGACCAGTGATACCAGCGCCTTGGCGGCATGTATTCCGGTAGAACCGAACAGGTCCGACCGCAATCCGGGCACAGGAACCGGGGAATCAGCGCCGGATTTCCATCCCCTTGCTCACAGCGGGCATGGCGTGTGTAGCAGCCATGTGACCACAACCCCGACCGGCCGCAGTTCTGGCAGCATTTTGGCCGGTAATGAGAGATATCCTTGATCAATGTAGAAAGGTGTTGATCGAGGGTATGAATGCCTGACAGAATAATGGGCATGGCTGGTCCTTTGGGTGGATTATTTTGGGTTGTTTGCGCATATCAAAATAACACATCAGGGGGCCGGCCTCTTTTTTGCTGTTCGGCGGCTAGGGTCCCGGCCGTTTTTAAGCCCGGACGGTGGTAACGGTTCACGAAATATCAGGTGCTTTGTACCACGTTCAGCTAGAAAGCTTGCAGCAAAATACGTAACCCGACAGGCTCGGCGTAAAATGGGACAAAGGAAAGCGTTGAGCGCACAGAGAGGCTTTCTTGAGGCAGTTGGAGCGCAAATAACACCCCATCATGCGCCTTTCTATCTGACGGCATCCAGGGCGCAATCAAAAACCTGACAGATTACGGGACGAATTCCCTCAAATAGTGCAGTCCGCGAAACCCAAGCCCCTCTGCGCCGTCATCAGTGCGGTAATCTGAAACCCATTCCTTGGTCGGCACCTGCCGTCCGGCGATGCCGAGCAATTCCGGCGCCGGGACGATTTCGGCTATGTGAAAAGAAATGAACAGGGGATCCGGCCTGCTCTTTCGTCGATCCACCCACAACCTTAGTAGCAGGCGAGGGAGCAAGGACAAAGACCCACGCACATCCTCAAAGCCAAAAGATGATTCAATACCAAAAACGATGACAGAAAACCGGCCAGGAGACGTACCGCTTGGCAGCCAGTGTTGCGCAATCTGTTAGGGAGGTCGTCTGATAGTCACCTGGAATAGAGAAGGATAACTGAAGGGGAATGCCCTTGGATAAGTTCAGACGTTACAGTAGTCTTCGATGATCTGATATATGTTTTTCCATTAAAGACAAACTGGATATAGT
>CBDTVJ010000410.1:0-4229 GCA_965363655.1 uncultured Halieaceae bacterium
TAGGAGGAATCAGCGCCGAAAAGATAGACCGAGCAAGCCAGTAGCGTCACCAAAAAAATGATCGGGGCCAGCGCCAGGACGGTTGTTAGTTCGGGGGATGGTCGGCTTGCGGTCAAAAGTTTCTGCTCTCGTTTATCAGTGGTTTAGCGCTATCCATTGTCGGTGAAAAATGCACTTCTTACATACCTACAGGCGTATCCCTGCTGCGGCCGCCCACGCAGTCGTCCCCAGAGTGCCCTAAATCACCAACGCGGTACAGGCAGGACATTGCAGGAGTGGCGCAGGGACACGGATCGGAAACTGCATGTCCGGATCTTCTGACATCGCCGACGGGTTCGCGTAGCATAAGCCGGGCTATGGCGGAGCCCGACAAAATAACACTGGCACCCTACTACTATCGGGACAACTTCCTGCGTCTGTGCGATACGGTGGAGGCACAGTACGGCGACATTCTCGATGACGGGGATCACGCCATGCTGCGGCGCTTTCGCAAGCTTCAGTTCAACGCCCAGTGTCTTTATATCCGGTTGACATCGCGCACCGGCCCCTGGTTTCGCGAGAGCAAGCTACTCTACGAAGAACTGGGCGATCTGGGCCCGGCAGTGGATGAATTACTGCGGGAGAACATGGCAGCTGAGCCCGGCGGGCTGTCGACAGAGGAGCTCAGCAAGCTGTATACACAGCAGGAATTGCTGCAGACCTTTGCTGGCAGCCTGGGTGACCAGCGCTTTCCCAACAAGACCTCCCTGCTAAATACCATCGACACGCTGGCGCTGGGCGACAAGGAAATACTGCAGGCTATCGCTGTCTTTGAAGAAGCCAGGGTCATTGCCCCCGCGGCAATGGAGCGGGTGCAAAACCTGCAAATCCTGTTCTTCGGTAACCGCCGCCAGAGCCTGACCGAGTTCGTGCTGCAGGACCTGGGCGTTACCCGCTACTACCCTTACACACTGGATAGAGAGCATCGCCTGTTTTCCTGCCGCGCTGCCCTGGATGAGTACCTGGAATGCGCGGCCCTGAGCGACGGGCACTATGAATTACTGGAACGGCAGGAGCAGGCGCAATTACCCGACCTGGCCGAGCAGGCACTAGCCACAACCATCAGTTTCCCCTCCAGTGAAAACCGCTGGCACCGACTGTGTAATAAGCTGGCCAGAGATCTGGAACGCCTGCAGGAATGGGATCTCGCCCTGCAACTGTATGCGCGCAGCCAGCGCCACCCGGCCAGGGAACGCCGCGCCAGAATACTGGAGAAAAACAGTGACTGGGCCACGGCGGTTGCCCTGTGTCAGGAGATTATCGCCAGCCCCTGGTGTGAGGCAGAACTGGAAGCAGCGGGTCGCATACTGCCAAGGGCCAAGCGCAAGCTTGACGGCGACCGACTACCCCGGCGCAAAGACGACTTTGAGCATATTCAACTGGGCCTGCCGCCGGGACCGGGGTCAGTGGAACTAAAAGCCGCGAGTCACCTACAGGGCCAGTGGCAATCTGTTCATTATGTGGAGAACGGGCTGATGACCGCCCTGTTCGGGCTGGCCTTCTGGGAGCAGGTGTTCGCCCCGGTGCCCGGGGTCTTCAATAATCCTTTCCAAAGTGCGCCCACAGACATGTACGATCCGGCCTTCGCTACCCGGCGCCAGGCCAGCATCACAGCGCGTATCGAGGAACTTCAAGCTGGCGATCTGCCGGCCATGCTGTCCGAGGCCTGTGAACGCTACCAGCATTACCAATGTCGCTGGATCGACTGGCGGCGCATAGATGCCGAACTGGTCGCCGAGGCCGCTGCGCATATTCCCGGTGAGCACCTGCTGGCCATCTGGGAGCGGATACTATTCGACCCCGGGGAAAACCGCCGCGGCTTTCCCGATCTTATCGCCTTCGGAACAGGCATGGCCGATTACTGCATGATAGAGGTCAAGGGGCCGGGGGATGCCCTGCAGGACAACCAGAAACGCTGGCTGCGCTATTTCGCCGAGCAGGGAATTCCGGCGCAGGTGGCATGGGTAGAGTGGACCGATGACTGAGATGACCATCGCCATAGGGGAGCTGGTCCGGTTTTGCCACCGCAGCGGGGATATTGACCATCGCTTCAGCCCCTCGCCCACCGGTGTGGAGGGTATCGCCGGCCACCAGCGCCTTTACGCACGGCGCCCGGCGGCCTATCTCAGTGAGTATGGCGTCGAGTATCGCCATGAGGAGCCGGGTCTGGCACTGACCCTGCGCGGGCGCGCCGATGGCTACGATCCACAACAGGGTTTGATCGAGGAGATCAAGACCTGCCGTGTCGCTCCCGACTCCATACCGGAGCCTGTAGCGCAACTGCACCTGGCCCAGGGCAAAGTCTACGCCGCCATCATCGCGTCCCGGGATAAGTTAAGCCAAATCGACGTCCGGGTGACCTGGCTCAATATCGACAGCGAGGAAGAGTACAGCCGCACCGAGTGCTATAGCGCCGCAGAACTGGCCAAATTTCTCGGCGCTACCCTCACGCAATTCACTCGCTGGTTGCAGGTCATTGCCCGCCTGCGAGGAGAACGCGACAGCAGCCTGGCCACACTGGATTTCCCCTACGGTGGGTTTCGAGAAGGGCAGCGGGAAATCGCCGAACTGGCCTATAAATGTATCGACCAGGGGGGGCAGCTGCTACTGGAGGCACCCACAGGCATTGGCAAGACTGCAGCGGTGTTGTTCCCCGCCCTCAAAGCCCTGGCGACTGGCAAACACGACAGGATGGTGTTTGTCACCACCAAGACCGTGGGACGCCGCGCAGCCCAGGACACGCTGGCCCATTTCGCCGCGGCGGGCTACCGCGGCAGCAGCCTCAGCCTGACCGCTAAAGAGAAAATTTGCCTGTCACCCGGCCAGGCGTGCCACGGCGATGACTGTCCCTACGCGCGCCACTACTACGATAAACTGCCTGCGGCACTGGACGCGGCAATCAAGCAGGGGGCATTGCACCGGGCGGATATCGAGGACCTGGCCCGGCGCTTTGAAGTCTGCCCCTATGAACTGGCGCAGGACCTGCTGCCCTGGGTAGATGTCATCATCGCCGATATTCACTACGTCTATAGCCTCAGTGCAGGGCTGGGCAGTGCCATGGAGACAGGTTCACAGCGTTGGACACTGCTGGTAGACGAAGCACATAACCTGCCTGGACGGGCTCGCAGTATGTACAGCGCGCGGCTGGGCAAGGCCGCCATCATGGCGGCGAAAAACACTGTGGCCGGCGCATTGGAAAAATCCCTGAACCGCATCAACCGTCAATTCCTGGCGCTGCAAAAGGAGCCCTGGCAGGAACCCGAATTCAACAGTAGTGACACCTTGCCGCAAGCACTGGTTCTCGCGCTGCAGGCTTTTAGCGGGGAAGTCTCAGCACAATTGGCCCAGGAGCCGGCCTTTTTACAGCGCCATCCGGTCCTCATGGATTTCTATTTTGAGGTTTTACAGTTTCTGCGGGTAGCGGAACAGTGGGGTGACGACTACCGCTGCCAGCGCAGCCGCGACAGTGGCAGGCAGAGCCTGCGCATCACACTCAACTGCCTTGACCCGTCCCGACTACTGACCCAGCGGCAACAACGTGCCCACGCTGTAAACGCTTTCTCCGCCACCCTGTCGCCGCTCCCCTGGTCACGGTCTGCCCTCGGCCTGGAGAACGAGGCGGTATGCCACCGTGCGCGATCACCCTTTGAGCAAACACAACTGCGGGTAAAACTGGCGACGCACATCGATACACGCTACCGCCAGCGGGAGGCATCACTACCTGAGCTGGCCGCGCTGCTGCAACAGTGGTTGCGGCAGGTACCGGGTAACTGCATCGTCTATTTCCCCTCCTATGCCTATATGCGCGATTGCCTCGCCCTGATGAAACTTGATACTGGAGCCGCTGCCAGTCCCCTGGTGTGGCAGCAACAACCCCAGGCGGATGATGCCCAGCGGGAGGCGTTGCTGGACCTGCTGGCGCAAAGGCGCGATATAGCGGCGTTCTGCATCCTGGGGGGCGTGTTTGGGGAGGGCATAGATTTACCCGGGGACCAGCTGTCCAGTGTCGCGGTGGTAGGCGTCGGCATGCCCCAGGTAAACCGCGACACCAAAGCGCTACAAGCCTGGCACGGCGCACAATCGGGCGCGGGCTTCGAATACACCTTTCTTTATCCGGGCATGCAAAAGGTCGACCAGGCGCTGGGCAGGGTAGTGCGGACATTGCCGAAGCCTTTCTCCACCTGGAAAGG
>CBDTVJ010000411.1:0-4216 GCA_965363655.1 uncultured Halieaceae bacterium
GGGGGCTTTCAGGTCATTGCTACCGCCCGTAAACCGGCCGAGGCGACGGAGCTGCGTGCCCTGGGTGTGCGGATTGAGCAATTGGATGTCACCGACTCTGCCAGCGTCAAGGCGCTCTCAGAGCGTTTGGAGGGGGTGCCTATAGACCTGCTGATCAACAATGCTGGTATTAGCGGTCACAATGCGCCCAGTTTCGCGGCGACTGATTTTGATCAGGTCGGGACGATCTTTGATGTGAACAGCCTTGGGCCTATGCGTGTCACACAGGTCCTGTTCGAAAACCTGTCGGCGGGGAAGGGGAAAACGGTTATCCAGATCAGCAGCATCATGGGTAGTATCCAGAGCAACCAGGGCGGCTACTATGGTTATCGCGCCAGCAAGGCAGCGCTCAATATGCTTAACAAATCGCTTGCAGCGGAGCTGGCGGATCAGGGTTTTGTCTGCGTTGTGCTGCATCCGGGCTGGGTGCAAACCCGCATGGGTGGAGCGAGCGCGCCTGTCTTACCGGTAGATAGCGTATCGGGAATGCTCAGCGTGATCGAGAAACTGCAGCCACAGGACAATGGCCGTTTCCTGGATTACCAGGGTAAGGAATTACCCTGGTAGGCATGCGGCTTGCCTGGTCGCCCTTGAATCAAACGTTGAAACGGAAGTGGATGACGTCGCCGTCCTGCACTACATAATCCTTGCCTTCAAGGCGCCAGCGTCCGGCATCTTTCGCCCCCTGCTCGCCGTTGTGGGCAATGAAATCGTCATAGCCGATGATCTCTGCGCGGATAAAGCCTTTTTCGAAGTCGGTGTGAATAACGCCGGCCGCCTGTGGCGCGGTAGCACCCACTTTCACCGTCCAGGCACGAACTTCCTTTTCACCTGCGGTGAAGTAGGTTTGCAGATTGAGTAAGTCGTAGCCGGCGCGGATAACCCGGTCCAGTCCCGGCTCTTCCATACCCAGGTCTTGCAGGAATTCCAATCGCTCCTCGTCATCCAATTCTACAATTTCGGATTCGAGCTTGTTGCAGATTGTGACAACCACGGCATTTTCCTGCGCGGCAATGTCCTGCACCACATCCAGGTAGGGGTTGTCTTCAAAACCATTCTCATCGACGTTGGCGATGTACATGGTGGGTTTGTTGGTCAGTAGAAATAGTTGTTTTGCCAGGGCTCGTTCGTCGTCATCCATATCCAACGAACGTACAGGTAGTGCTTCATTCAGGTGGGGTAACAACTTGTCTTCCAGCAGGGCCTTCATGGCGATGGATTCCTTGTCGCCGCCCTTGGCGGTGCGGATCACCTTCTGCAGCTGCTTTTCGCAGCTTTCCAGGTCCGCCAGCGCCAGCTCTGTGTTGATGACTTCTATGTCGTCCTTGGGGTCGATCTTGTTGGCGACATGAATGACGTTCTCATCTTCGAAGCAACGCACCACGTGGGCTATGGCATCCGTTTCGCGGATGTTGGCCAAAAACTGGTTGCCCAGGCCCTCGCCCTTGGAGGCACCGGCGACCAGTCCGGCAATGTCGACAAACTCCATGGTAGTGGCGATTTCCCGCTCCGGCTTAACAAGGCCAGCAATCTTGCCCTGGCGTGGATCAGGCACCGGAACCACGCCAGCGTTGGGCTCTATGGTGCAGAAAGGAAAGTTCTCCGCACCGATGCCCGCTTTGGTCAGGGCGTTGAACAGGGTTGATTTGCCGACATTGGGTAAGCCGACGATGCCGCAATTAAAGCCCATAGATAATTCCTGTCTCTGTTGGCGGCTCAGGCCGCACTAAAACTGTGTAGGCGTGTCATCGCCTTGGTGGTATCCCCGTCCAACGCCAGGGGCAGGGCCGCGATGGCCTCATCGATGCAGGCGTCAATACGTGTTCGATCAACCTGGGACGGTGCGCCCAGCACGTAGCCGGTTACTTTTGAAGCGTGGCCCGGGTGACCAATGCCTATTCTGAGTCGGTGAAAGTCTTTGTTGTTGCCAAGCGCAGGGATGATATCGCGCAAGCCATTGTGACCACCGTGCCCGCCACCTTGTTTAAAACGGGCGGTACCGGGAGGGATATCCAGCTCATCATGGGCCACCAGAATGCTCTCAGGGGCAATTTTGAAGAATCCGGCAATAGCCGCCACGGATTGGCCGCTGCGGTTCATAAAGGTAGTGGGAATGAGTAAACGGAGGTCGTGGCCGGACAATGTCGCGCGTCCGGACAAACCAAAAAACTTTGATTCAGGCTGCAGGGTAGTCCCGCATTGCCGTGCCAGTTCCTGGACGAAATCGGCGCCCGCGTTGTGGCGGGTGCCCCGGTATTCATTCCCGGGGTTACCCAGCCCTACGATCAATTTGATGGCAGTCAACGCGGATTCCGTTAGCCGACGACCGCTACAGCGAGAGGTTTACTCCTCGCTGTCGCTGTCGCCTTCTTCGGCTCCTGCTTCTTCGTCATCGCCTTCAACGGCTTCGACTTCATCATCGGCTTCGTCGCCACCTTTCGGTGCGTACACAGAAGCAATTGCCAGGTCATGAGATTCACCCAGGCTCAACGCCACAGAGGTAACGCCTTCTGGCAGGGTCACGTCTGACAGGTGAACGATCTGGCCGATGATAACGTCCAACATATCCACTTCGATATACGATGGGATATTGGCTGGCAGACACTGTACTTCAATGT
Organism: uncultured Halieaceae bacterium; assembly: GCA_965363655.1. Lineage (GTDB taxonomy): Bacteria > Pseudomonadota > Gammaproteobacteria > Pseudomonadales > Halieaceae > Marimicrobium. The sequence continues at coordinate 2,658 of CBDTVJ010000411.1, forward strand.
CAGTCACCTGGTGCTGGATCATGCCGCCTTCCGTCTTGACGCCGACACAGGTGTCTTCGTTGAGGAAGTGAATCGGTACGTGCATCTTGATCGCCACGTTGTCGTCGATGCGCAGGAAATCCACGTGCATGACGCGCTCTTTAGCGGGGTGGCGCTGCAGGTCCTTGAGAATCGCTTTTTCCTTGCTCTTGCCAACCTTGATAGTCAGCACGTGGGAGTAAAAAGCCTCGTTCTCCAGCGCCTTTTCCAGATCCTTACTGACCAGGGTCAGGGGCTGGGGGTCTTTGCTGCCACCGTAAATAATGGCGGGGACCAGATTGTCGAGACGACGCAGGCGGCGGCTCGAACCTTTCCCCTTGTCTTCACGTACTTCTGCATTTAATTCAAATTGGTCTGACATAGTCATGACTCCTTTGATAAGCCATTACAGCACCTGCGACCGGCGCGGTAATGGGTTCATGTAAACGCTGCTTCTACTGAAACAGCGCGCTGATTGATTCCTCATTCGCCACCCTGCGCATGGACTCGGCCAGCAGGTCGGCGATGGTGAGTTGGCGAATCTTGCTGGTAGCCTTCGCTTCCGCACTCAGGGGAATCGTGTCTGTTACCACGAGCTCATCCAGCTCGGAGTTCCTAATATTTTCCAGTGCGTTACCAGACAGTACCGCATGGGTACAGTAGGCCACGACCCTGGCTGCACCTCTTTCCTTCAGCGCATCGGCGGCCTTGCACAAGGTGCCGGCAGTGTCGACCATGTCGTCCACCAGCAGACAGGAGCGGCCTTCCACTTCCCCGATCAGGTTCATCACCTGTGCCTCATTGGCCTGGGGGCGGCGTTTATCAATAATTGCCAGGTCAGCTTCATCAAGCTGTTTGGCTATGGCCCTGGCCCTCACTACACCGCCAATATCGGGCGATACAACAATCAGGTTTTCGTAGCTACTGGCCTTGATATCGTCAATCAGTACCGGTGAGCCGTAGACATTGTCTACCGGGCATTGGAAAAAGCCCTGAATCTGTTCTGCGTGCAGGTCTACCGTTAACACCCGGTCAACGCCCACGGTCACCATCATATCTGCCACTACCTTGGCCGTGATGGCCACCCTGGCGGAGCGCACTCGTCGATCCTGGCGGGCGTAACCGAAGTAGGGCACAACCGCCGTGATGCGCGATGCTGAGGCTCTGCGCAGCGCATCAATCATGACAATCAACTCCATCAGGTTGTCATTGGTCGGTGCGCAGGTGGATTGCAGGACGAATACGTCCTTGCCCCGCACATTCTCATTCAGCTCTACGGCTATTTCGCCATCGCTGAACTTGCCGACTTTTGCCTTACCCAAAGACAAATACAACCTGCCTGCCACTTTACGGGCCAGCTCCGGGTTTGCATTACCCGTAAAAACCATCATTTTTGAGGACACTGCGCTCTACCCTTGGGTTTTTAGCGAAAAAGTACCGCACATGAAAATGACGCCCTGCACCGCCGGGTGCAGGGCGCCGATTGTATGGCTGGGGTGGCAGGATTCGAACCTGCGAATGCTGGGATCAAAACCCAGTGC
>CBDTVJ010000412.1:0-4175 GCA_965363655.1 uncultured Halieaceae bacterium
GTGATACCAATACCGCCTATCTTGGCGCCGGTCATGTGAAACATATGTGGCTCACCATTATAGGTCAGGGTACCGTGCCCCCAATCGCCGCCGATCAAAACACCCACTTCCGTTTCCTTGACGGTAAGGGTTGCGGACGGTTTGGGATCCGCCGCCGCCGCGAAACCGGCAAAGACCAGCAGGGATATGGCGACAGACGCCAGGACGATACTGCGAATAGAATTGATAGTGTTCATAGCTAACTCTCCGATAGTGTGCTTTTGTCCAGTAAACCTCACCATATCAAGCAACGCGGAGCGACCGCATGAGCCACACGGCCCATAAGACGGCCCATTTTTACTGTATTCCGGTCACTTTATGGGTCTACCCTGAAGAATCTCTACCGTGAAAGCTTGCCCGATGAGCGCAGCGAGTGCATTGGATACGCCACGACCCAAGTGGCCGTTGTACCAGGCACGTTAGTGAAGAACCGGGAAGACCGTATAGTGGTATTGAATCGGGGATGCAATGCATCCAATCAATAAATCGTTGCTGCTTTCTGCTAAAGGCTCTAACTGTTTCTACGCTCCTGCGCCAATCTTCATCTGGCCTAAATAGTCCATCTTGCCTAGCGGGACACCAAGCATGCGCAAGATGTTATACGTTGTGGTGGCATGGAAGTAGAAATTGGGTAAGGAGAAGGACAGCAGGAAGTTCTGGTTTGTAAACGGGATCTCGTTCTTGCTGAGCTTAAATACTATAGATTTCTCAGACAGCGATTCTATCTCGGCGGCGTCGAGCGCGGCGAGTCCGTCTCTCGCATTGGCAACCACGGCCTGAAGGCTTGCGTAGTCCATGTCGAGTTCGAACGAGGGCGGACTGAAGCTGCCCTGCTGCAATCCCTGAATTGCGCCCCACGAGTGATGTGCAACGGATACGATCTGGAAATGGAGTGGCATCATGTCATCGCTCAGTCTCGTCATTACCATTTCCTGCAGGTCCAGTCCCGCGTCGGCGGCATGGCTTACCCCATTGTTGAGAACACCGGCGACGCCTTCCAGTACCTGCAAATAGCTCTTCACGCTAGCGTCATAAAATGAAATGGACATATCGTTTTCCTCGGTTAGATGGCTCTCTTATGGTCTTTTTTTCTATATTGTAAGTCCAATCAATACTTGCCCTGCACCCTCGCCACCAGATAATCCACAGCGACTTTTACTTTTGGAACCAAATATCGCTGCTTTTGATACAGCAAATACACCGCTAGATTGGTGTTTTGAGTGACTCGCAACACCGGGTCAAAGAACAACTCCTGCAACTCGCCACGCTCAAAATACGACGCCAAAGTCCACCGTGGGGCCATCATTATTCCCTGCCCGGCAACGGCTTTTTCCGCCAACCAGCGGCCATTATTCGATACCGCCACCGCCGGCCCTGAGACATCGTGCCATTGGCCGTCCATCTTGCACAACCAGGGGGAAGGGCCATTGGGCGTGCGAAAATACAAGCCCTTGTGATGGCGCAGTTCCATGACATTGCGGGGTACCCCCATCCGGGCCAGATAGCCCGGAGCGGCGACGGGAACAAAATCATTATCCATCAACCTTATGGCCAACACCCGCTCGTTGGGAGCATAGCCGCCTCGAATGGCAAGGTCGACATCATCCCGACCCAGGGCCGACAGCTCATCACTTAAGCTCACATCGAGAATAATCTCCGGATACAGTTCACTGAACTCACCCAGCAGGGGCATTAATATACGTTCGCCAAAGCCCACCATGGAACTGATACGTAATTGCCCCATGGGTTTAGTCTGATAGCTGCGCACGGTCTCGTTGCTTTGCTCAAGCTGATTGAGAATGTCCTGAATCTCGTTGTAGTAGATTTGTCCGACTTCAGTCAGCTTCACCGCCCGCGTTGAGCGTTTCAGCAAAGCGGCTCCCAGACTTTTCTCCAGGTCGGCGACCCGGCGTGATACGGATGAGGGCGGCACGCCAAAAGCACCGGCGGCCCTGGTAAAGCTGCCGGTTTCGGCCACTTTGCTGAAGTAGCGTATCGCACGAAGTTGATCCATTGGCTGTCCCTATATCGACGATCAGAGGCGTTTTTGATCTATTATTGTCTAATTGGCAATAATGATTAGCTTTTTATTGTATATATCTGACGGAAAAATACCTTAATAATCGGGTCACCTTCAACGATCGAGGGTTTAAATCCAACCTGGAGAGAACAATATGAGTACGTATACCGCCATCAACCTGATCGCCCGCCCCGCACCAGGCCCCGTAAGCCCCGACATATTTGAAGTCGTACAAAAAGATATTCCCAGCGCTGGCCCCGGCCAAATTCTGGTCAAGCAAACCCACATGTCCCTGGACCCGGCAATGCTGGGTTGGATGAGCCCGGACCCGGAAAGCTACATACCACCTGTGGCTTTGGGTGAGGTTATGCGTTCATCGGGTGTGGGGGAGGTGCTTGAAAGCAACCACCCCGACTTTGCTGTGGGTGATCGCGTAATGGGCATGATGGGATGGACAGAGTACCTTGTCAGCTCCGGCGAGGGACTGAACAAAGTGCAACCAGGCCCGGATGCCGAGGCTGTGCTCTCTATTTTTGCTCTTCCGGGACTGACGGCCACCCAGGGCCTGTTCGGGTTTGCTGATCCGAAGGCAGGCGAGACCATTGTGGTCAGTGGCGCCGCCGGTTCCGTTGGTTCGATAGTGGGCCAATTGGCCAAGGCCGAGGGTTTGAGCGTGATCGGCGTCGCAGGCGATGATGAAAAATGCGACTGGATCGTCAACGAGTTGGGTTTTGACGGCGCGATCAATTACAAGACAGATGATATCGCTGCCAAACTGGCAGCATTGGCGCCCAATGGTATCGATGTGTATTTTGAAAACACTGGTGGCCCGATCCAGCAGCACGTAGTCGACCGCATGAATGCCCATGGCCGAATCGTGGTGTGTGGCATGATTGCAGATTACGGTAGGGCAGTACCGAGTGCCGGCCCTAATTGGATCCCCATCATCAAAAAGCGCCTCACCATTCAGGGCTTCGCGATGCCTGACCATTTTGGCCAGGTGCAGGAACTGCTGGGTAAACTTACCCCTTATGTTGTGCAGGGCAAAATCAAACACCGCGCCCATGTATTGGAAGGCCTGGAGTCGGCCATCGACGGCCTGAATATGCTCTTTACGGGCGACAACAAAGGTAAGTTAATCGTTAGGTTGTAGAACTGCGATTCGGCGTCAGACACCGGAACTCATTATGGTGTCTGACCTGAACCTGCTATGCCACCCGAGGCATAGCCCTAAGTGCAGCAACAACCCTGTCACCAAACTCATCGGTATGGATCATTTTCACGCCCGAGCCTGGCTTGGACAAATCCGGTGTGGAATAACCGTCGGCAAAAACACTCTGCATGGCAGCCCAGACATTCTTTGATTCTTCCTCCATACCGAAGCTGCCTTCCAGCATCATGGCCACGGAACCAATCATGGAGTACGGGTTAGCGATGTTCTGGCCGGCAATATCAGGCGCGGAACCATGGGAAGGCTCGTAGTAGCTTTTGTCCGGCCCCTTGCAGGCGGAGGGCATCAGGCCCAGTGAACCCAAAATACCGCCGCCCTGGTCACTGAGGATGTCGCCGAACATATTCTCCATCACCATGACGTCGAACTGCCCGGGGTTGAGGCACAACAAAGTTGCCGCCGCGTCCACCAGGATATGCTTGATTTCAACTTCCGGGTACTCGACCGCCACTTCCTCCAGCACTTCGTTCCACAGTACGCTGGATTTCAGGACGTTGCTCTTGTGGATATTGTGCAGCACTTTCTTGCGACGCATGGCCAGTTGCAGTGCCTCGTGCATGATGCGGCGAATCTGCTCCTCGTCATACTCCAGGGTCTCTTTCACATAGCGCAGGCCCTGCTCGTTAACACCCACTTCCTTGTCACCAAAATACAGGCCACCCACCAGTTCGCGCACCATAATGATATCGATACCGTCACCGATAATCTCGGGCTTCAGCGGCGAGAAATGACCCAGGGCCTTGGGCAGCGACACGGGGCGAAAATTAGCGAAGGTGTTATAGCGCCGACGCAGCGGCAGCAGCGCGCCACGCTCCGGTTGCATGTCCACGGGAATCTTCTTGGACTCCTCATGGCTGAGGCCAATGGGGCCTTTGAGAATGGCAT
>CBDTVJ010000413.1:0-4171 GCA_965363655.1 uncultured Halieaceae bacterium
CCTGGCGCTGGTGACACTGGCCCCCAACATGTTGGCTGCCGGTATGGTTTTGGGTGTCATGGGACTGCTGGGCATTCCACTGGATATCATGACGATCACTATTGCTGCCATTGTCATTGGCATTGGTGTAGATGACTGTATTCATTATGTGCACCGTTATGTGAAGGAGTTTGCAGTAGATCGTGATTACCATGCGGCGATGTATCGCTGTCACAGTAGTATCGGGCGCGCTATTTATTACACCACCCTGACCGTGGTGGTCGGATTTTCGACTCTGACATTATCCAATTTCACTCCCAGTATTTATTTCGGCCTGTTGACTGTGCTGGCGATGGTGGTGGCTGTTCTGGGAGCATTGTTGCTATTACCGCGTCTGATTATCCAGTGGAAACCACTCGGCCCGGAGGGCATGCAGTGAATTTTGATGGTGCTCAAGCCGGCCCGATACTGCGGGCGCACTACTGATGCAATGCCGCAGTGACTGCGGTGCCTGTTGTATTGCTCCCTCCATAAACAGGCCCTTTTATGGCATGCCCGAGGGTAAACCCGCTGGGGTCAGCTGTGTGCACTTGAGCGACACCATGGCTTGCCGCCTGTTCGGCGATGTGCGCCGGCCCGCCTTGTGCGATGCCTTTGCTGCGGAGCGTGATATTTGTGGTACTGGCCGCGAGCAGGCCCTGGCAATACTGACGCTACTGGAGTTGAGCAGTTTGCCTGGGGAGACTATCCAGGGAGTGGTGAAATGAGCGAGTTGCAACTGTTCCCCTTGCCCAGCGTGTTATTGCCCTTTGGTCGTATGCCGCTGCAGATTTTTGAGCCGCGTTACATCGATCTGGTGCGCGACAGTATGAAAACTGACAGTCCCTTCGGCCTGGTGTGGATACGTCGTGGCGCCGAAGTGGCACAGCGCGGTCGCGCCTCGGCGGAACTGGGTGATTTTGGCACCTACGCGCGCATTGTGGACTGGGATCAGTTGGCCAACGGTTTGCTCGGGATCACTATCCAGGGCCAGGGACGCTTCGAGTTAATGGAAACCAGTACTGCCGCTAACGGCCTGGTCATCGGGCAGGTTGAGGCATTGCCAGCGCCCACCCCGGTAGCAGTTGCCGAGTCGCAGCTGTCGCTGGTGGATGTATTGCGAAGCCTGGAAGTGCACCCCCACATCCAGCGCATGAACCTGCAGGTGGATTACAATGACGCCTGGCAGGTGGCCTACACACTGGCACAACTGCTGCCGCTGGATGAATCCCTCAAGTACGAACTGCTTTGCCTGGACGGGATCGAGGAGCTGATGTCCGAACTGGATGTGTTGCTGAACCAGGTCAGCGGCGAAGACTAGCTGAAGTCGGGCAGCCAGCCACCGCATTCTTTCCAGCGATTCACAATGTCACAAAACAGCTCTGCGGTGCGCTCCGCATCGTAGGCGGCTGAATGCGCCTCGTTGTTATCAAAAGCAATACCCGCCTCGGCACAGGCCTTGGCTAATACGGTCTGGCCATAGGCCAGGCCCGACAGGCTGGCGGTGTCAAAAAAAGAAAATGGGTGAAACGGGTTGCGCTTGATTCCGCAGCGCTCAACCGCCGCGTTAATAAAGCCCGCATCGAAATGCGCATTGTGCCCTACCAGCACAGCGCGGCTGCAATTCTGGTCGCGGATCTCCTTACGGATGACGCGAAACAGCTCGGTCAGGGCATCCTCTTCCGGCACCGCTTCCCGAAAAGGGTGGTAGGGGTCTATACCGGTAAAATCCAGCGCTGATTGTTCGATGTTGGCGCCTTCGAAGGGGGTGACGTGGAATTCATAGGTGCGGTGTACCGCCAGTAAGCCATCTTCGTCCATGCGTACCGTGGTCGCGGCCACTTCCAGCACAGCGTCGGTGCTGGCGATAAACCCCCCCGTCTCTACATCGACGACTACGGGTAGAAAACCGCGGAAGCGGTCGCATATTTGGTGCGTGCCAGAATCTTCCAAAGCTCAGGCCCCCCCGTCCACAACCTGCCACGCAATTGCCTCGGCGGCTCGCAGTGGGGTGAGGGTGTCAGTGCCCAGTGCTTGTTGTGCCGTTACCTTCCAGGGCTCCCTGCGCAGGGTAATGGTATCTGTGTTACGCGGCAGGCGGTAAAAATCCGGCCCGAAATGTGAGGCGAAGGCTTCGAGTTTATCCAGCGCACCCTGCTGTTCAAAGACTTCCGCATAGAACTCGATGGCGGCGTGTGCTGTGTAGACACCGGCGCAGCCGCAGGGACTCTCTTTACTGCCCGTACTGTGGGGAGCGGAGTCGGTGCCGAGGAAAAAACTGGGATTAGCGGAAGTGGCTGCGGCCAGTAGTGACTGCTGATGGGTATTGCGTTTCAGCACGGGCAGGCAGTACAGGTGCGGTCGAATGCCTCCCACCAGCATATCGTTGCGATTGAACAGCAGGTGGTGGGCGGTAATGGTAGCTGCCACATTGGTGCCGGCTGTACTTACAAACTGCACAGCATCGGCAGTGGTAATGTGCTCCAGTACCACGCGCAAGGCGGGAAAGCGCTGGGCAATGGGCGCGAGATAGCGGTCAATGAAGGCCTTTTCCCGATCAAAGATGTCGATGTCGTGCTCTGTGACCTCTCCGTGCACCAGCAGGGGCAGGTCTGTTTCTTCCATCGCCGCCAGTGTTGGATAGAGGCCATCGAGCTCTGCCACTCCCGCGGCAGAGTTGGTGGTCGCCCCGGCCGGGTACAGTTTGATGGCATGCACAAACTCATTGGCCGCCGCCAGCCGGATTTCAGCGGCATCGGTCTGGTCGGTCAGGTACAGCGTCATCAGCGGCTGGAACTGACGCGGCAGGCCACTCATGGCTGCGACAATGCGTTCCCTGTAGTGCAGGGCCTGGGCCACCGTGGTGGCCGGCGGCGTGAGGTTCGGCATGACAATAGCGCGCCCGAAGTAGCGGGCCATGTCAGCGCAGGTGTGCTGCAGGGCCTCCCCATCGCGCAGGTGTACGTGCCAGTCGTCGGGACGGGTAATGCTTATCTCGGTCACAGGGGGCCTTGTGGCATGGAGGTGAGGGGTGAATGCTACCGCAAAGCGCGCAGCGCGGGAATACGGGGTGGGAATTATGCCTGCTCGGGAGTAGAATGTCCGCCCTTTTTGAGCACTGCCCCATGGAGCGTGAAATGTCGGATGTAAACAAAGTTGTACTGGCCTATTCCGGTGGTCTGGATACCTCCGTTATCGTGCGCTGGCTGCAGGATAACTATGGCTGCGAGGTGGTTACTTTCACCGCTGATATCGGCCAGGGCGAGGAAGTGGCGCCCGCCCGTGCCAAGGCCGAGGCCATGGGTATCAAGGAAATCTACATCGACGACCTGCGCGAGGAATTTGTCCGCGACTTCGTATTCCCCATGTTCCGCGCCAACACTGTTTACGAAGGGCAGTACCTGCTGGGCACTTCCATCGCCCGCCCGCTGATCGCCAAGCGCCTGATCGAAATCGCCAACGAGACCCAGGCCGACGCCATTTCCCACGGCGCTACAGGCAAGGGCAATGACCAGGTGCGCTTTGAGCTCGGTGCCTATGCCTTGAAGCCTGGTATCCAGGTGATTGCACCCTGGCGTGAATGGGATCTCACCTCCAGGGAATCCCTGATGGCCTACTGTGAGACCCACGATATACCGGTGGATTATGCCAACGCGAAAAAGAAATCCCCGTACTCCATGGATGCCAACCTGCTGCACATCTCCTACGAGGGAGATATCCTGGAAGACCCCTGGGCGGAGCCTGAGGAGTCCATGTGGCGCTGGAGTGTGAGCCCGGAAGCGGCGCCGGATGAAGCCACCTACATTGAGCTGGATTTCGAACGCGGTGATATCGTCGCCATCAATGGCGAGGCCATGAGCCCTGCGACTGTGCTGGAATACCTGAATAAAGTGGGCGGCGCCAATGGTATTGGCCGCGACGATATCGTGGAAAACCGCTATGTGGGTATGAAGTCCCGGGGCTGTTACGAAACACCCGGTGGCACCATTATGCTCAAGGCGCACCGGGCTATTGAATCACTGACCCTGGATAGGGAAGTCACGCACCTGAAGGACGAACTGATGCCGCGCTACGCCAAGCTGGTGTACAACGGTTACTGGTGGTCTCCCGAGCGCAGGATGCTGCAGGTGGCGATCGATGATTCGCAGACCGT
>CBDTVJ010000414.1:0-4170 GCA_965363655.1 uncultured Halieaceae bacterium
ACCCGGGTTTAGCCCCGGGGTGCCGCCGGTAAGCGGGTTTGTATCCGTCCGCGACTGGGCTGATCCATTTCATTGGAGCCACTGAATATTGTCAACTCTGTGATCGTATACGCTATATCCAAATTGACAATATTTGTCATATATTGCCATACTATCAACATGACAGTTGTCGGGAGAATGATATGGCTACTATGAATATTTCGGTACCAGACCCTATGAAGGATTGGGTTCAGACCCAGGTTGATGAAGGTAAATACGCCAGTTCCAGCGATTACGTGCGTGATCTTATCCGAAAGGATCAACAGCAACGGGATAAGCTTGCCGCACTCCAGGCCGCGATCACTCTGGGTATTGAGAGTGGCCAGGCCGGGGAGCTCGATATCAAATCCATCAAACGTAAGGCCAAACGGCTGGCAGGGCTTGAATCGCTATAATGCCCCGAATCATCAAGCAGACGCTGGTTGAACAGGATTTAATCGAGATTTGGCTGTATACCTTCAAAGAGTGGGGAGAGCAGCAAGCCGACATGCAAAAAGCCGGTCGCACTTACCGCGATAGCTAGCCACTACGGGCAACCCCCGGTGTGATAATCACCCCGGGGACCACTGCAGTAACTGTAAAATATTTCTTGAATACTCCATGGAGGCGCTATGCCTGGAAACTTATCACTTGAGACATTAAAAAAACAGGTGAACGAAGGAACCATCGACACGGTGATCGCCGCCCTACCGGATATGCAGGGACGACTGATGGGCAAACGCTTCCAGGCCGAATTTTTTATTGCTAGCGCCTGGGAAGAAACCCATTGTTGTAATTACCTGTTAGCCACTGACTTGGAGATGGAAACGGTAGAGGGCTATGCCTCCACTGGCTGGTCCTCTGGCTACGGTGATTACACCATGAAACCGGATTTAAGCACTCTCAGGGTCATCCCCTGGCTGGAGGGAACCGCATTGGTACTCTGTGATGTCCTGGATCATAAAACCCATGCGCCGGTACCACACGCGCCCCGCAGCGTGCTGAAAAAGCAGTTGGCGCGACTCGATAAGCATGGTTTAACGACTGCGATCGCCACCGAGCTGGAGTTTTTTGTTTTCCGAGAGAGTTTTGAAGACTTGCGTGATCAGCGTTACCAGGACATGACCTTAAGTAGCGCCTACAACGAGGATTACCATATCTTCCAGACCACCAAGGAAGAAAGCCTGATGCGGAAAATTCGCACCGGCTTACAAGGTGCCGGTATCAATGTTGAGAATACCAAGGGCGAAGCCAGCGCTGGCCAGGCGGAAGTGAATGTCTGCTATTGTGAAGCCCTGGAGATGGCCGACAACCATGTGCTGGTGAAAAACTCGGTCAAGGAAATCGCCTTTCTCAATGGCAACGCCATTTCCTTTATGGCCAAGTGGGACACCGATGCGGCAGGCTCATCCAGTCATATTCACCAGTCACTTCGCAAGAAAGACGGCACCCCGATCTTTTTTGACCCCGCTGCACAATACGGCATGTCACAGACCATGCAACACTACCTGGCCGGCTTGCTCACCTACGCTGATGACACCACCTATTTTCTCGCGCCGTATATTAATTCCTACAAACGTTTCTGTGACGCCACATTTGCCCCCACCAAGGCCATCTGGTCGATTGACAATCGCACGGCCGGCTATCGTATTGTTGCACCGGACTCCGAGTCGGTTCGGGTCGAATGCCGAGTCGGTGGCTCAGACCTTAATCCCTACTTGGCTATTGCTGGTCAGTTGGCCGCAGGCCTGAAAGGCATAGAAGAAAAACTTAGCCTTGAAGAAGCCTTCTCGGGGAATGCCTACCAGGCTGAAGGCGTCAGGGAAATTCCACGCACACTGCGGGCGGCAACCATCGCCTTAAGTAATTCCAGCATGCTGCGCGAAGCCATGGGTGATGAGGTTATCGATCACTACGTCAGGGCCGCCGAATGGGAACAGGAAGATTTTGACCACAAGGTGACCGACTACGAAAGAGCACGTGGATTCGAGAGGGCGTAAGCCACCGCTGCACGAGCGCAGTGCCTTAGTGCTGGCGGGTGTTAATGCGCTAGGTGAGATGAACGATGAGATGAACGATGAGACGAACGATGAGATTGTCACTGAACAGGCGTGGCAGATGGGCGGCTTATCGATCCTAGGCTTGCACAACCTGACCCGCCCCATGTCTATTCATTTCAAAAAATCATGACATCTTCAAAGGCTTAACATGACAGTATCCATGAACTGGTCCTATCCCACCTCGATTCGCTTCGGCGCGGGTAGAATTTCTGAAATCGCCGACGCCTGCATGGTCGCGGGTATATCAAAACCTCTATTGATTACTGATCGAGGACTGGCCGAATTACCGATGACCCAAGCCACCCTCGATCACCTGTACACAGCCGGACTGGGGCGCGCCTTATTCTCCGACGTTGACCCCAACCCCAATGAACTCAATTTAGCGGCGGGACTCAAGCACTATCAACAAGGAGGTCATGATGGCGTCATCGCCTTTGGCGGCGGCTCCGGGCTGGATCTAGGCAAGCTGGTGGCCTTTATGTCGGGCCAACAACGACCCGTGTGGGATTTCGAAGACGTCGGTGACTGGTGGACACGAGCCGACGTCGATGGCATCGCCCCCATTGTAGCTGTACCAACCACCGCCGGTACCGGCGCAGAAGTCGGCCGCGCCGGCGTCATCACCAACTCGCTCAGCCACGAAAAGAAAATTATCTTTCATCCCAGGATCCTGCCCTGCCAGGTGATTTGCGATCCCGAACTGACTGTCAGCATGCCGCCAGCGATTACCGCCGGCACTGGCCTGGATGCCTTTGCCCATTGCCTCGAAGCCTACTGTTCCCCTCACTACCACCCCATGAGCCAGGGTATTGCCATCGAAGGCATGCGGCTGGTGAAAGAGAATTTACCCAAGGTCTATCAGGAAGGTAATGACATCGAGGCACGAGGCCATATGATGTCGGCAGCAATGATGGGAGCCACGGCTTTTCAAAAGGGCCTGGGCGCCATCCATGCGATCTCACACCCGATTGGTGCCCTCTACAACACACATCACGGCACCACCAACGCCGTGGTGATGCCCGCGGTGGTAGCCTTTAATCGACCTGCCATCGAAGAGCCTATCCGCCGACTGGCTAACTATCTGGATATTAGCGGTGGCTTTGATGGCTTTCTGGATTTTCTGGTCGAGTTAAACGTCACCCTGAATATTCCAAAAAATCTCACAGAGCTCGGCGTCATTGACCCCAACCTTGATGCCCTGGCCGCCGCCGCCCTCGCCGACCCAAGCGGTAGTGGTAACCCAATTGAAATGACTCTGGAAAACACACGGCAGCTACTGGAAATATTATGCGGGCGATGCGACCCTGGATGATTAGTCACTAACATACCTTCAATTGCTAACAGGATTGGTTGCCCCGCCGTTTGTGCGGGGCTTCGTCGCTGCGCTCCTCGGTGGAGCGCGACAGAGCGCAACTAAGCACGATGATGTCGGAAAGGGTTTACGCATACATTGCTGTAGATATCATGTATATTGACACTTATAATGCAATGTAATGCATAGCATCATAGAGGATATACAAGATGGGCATGACCAGTGTAAGAATGCCTGATGAACTGCTAGAGCAGCTCCAGGAAACAGCAGAAAAGCTCAGGAGGTCGAAAGGCTGGATAATCAATGACGCGGTGAGGGAGTACCTCGTCAAAGAGGAGCGTAAGTCTCGGATGCTGGAAGACACCCGCGAAGCCCTGGCCGATATCAAGGCTGGACGAGTTGTGGATGGCGCCGATGTCATCGATTGGCTGGATTCCTGGGGTAAGGACAACGAGAAAACGCCTCCTGCGTTATGAAACTGCTGTTCACCCATAGTGCACAAAGAGATTTGATGCGCCTGCGAGATTTTATAGCTGAAAACAATCCACAAGCCGCCAGGCAAATAAGCCGGCGTCTGGTATCTTCCATTAATCGCTTGGCCGATCAACCAGAGATGGGAGTTGACGTGGAAGAGTTGCCCGGCACACAAGACCTCATAACCGGCGATTACATTGTGCGATACGCGGTGCTAGAAGAGGATGTTTACATCCTGCGCATCTGGCACGGCAAGGAAGATCATTAAAGTGTGCGTCGAACGGACACGTTCTTTCGACCGAGTCA
>CBDTVJ010000415.1:0-4168 GCA_965363655.1 uncultured Halieaceae bacterium
AAAGCCGCGCAACATTCTCTCCGTGTGGTCCCGGGTGGGTGCCGGCTCGGTAACCGTGGTACGACCAGCGCTGTAAATGCCCGCCAGCAGGACACAGGACTTGACCTGGGCGCTGGCCATAGGGAGATCATACTTGATGCCCCTGAGCTGCTGACCACCACTGATCGCCAAGGGTGGCCTGCCGCCGTCGGCGGATGCGATGCTGGCACCCATCTCAGTCAGGGGATCTATCACTCGCCCCATGGGGCGGCTTTGCAGGGAAACATCCCCGGTAAGCTGTGTATCAAATGACTGTCCTGCCAACAGTCCGCAGATCAGGCGCATGCCAGTACCGGCATTACCAAGATCCAGGGGTGCAGAGGGGGCCTGCAGGCCATGCAGCCCGACACCGTGGACGAGCACCTCACCATTGGCAGGACCCTCTATTGCCACGCCCATAGCCCGAAACGCAGCCAGGGTGGCCAGGGCGTCTTCCCCTTCGAGAAAACCACTGATGCGACTGGTGCCCTGCGCGAGGGCACCGAGCATAATAGAACGATGTGAGATGGACTTATCACCCGGGACTCTCATCTCGCCCGTCAGGACTCCGCCCGGTTGTAACTTGAATCGCATGATTGCTGAAAACCTTTAAGGTGTTTTTTGCTCGTTTCGCTCGGCTAATATAGCGGCGAATTCATCACGAGCGCGCTTGGCGTTGCTGAAAGTGTCAAACAGTTGGTCCGCGTCGTCCCGCGCCACCGCATCGCGCAAGCTGGCCAGGTGTTCGCTGAACGTATCGATGGCCTGCAGTACCGCCGCCTTATTGGCAACCGCGATATCACGCCACATGGTCGGGTCACTGGAGGCGATGCGGGTGAAATCCCGAAAGCCACCGGCGGCGCAACGGAACATATCATCGCTGGCTTCTGAGGAGGCCAGTGCATCCACCAGGGTATAGGCCAGCATATGCGGCAAGTGGCTGGTCGCAGCCAGCACCGCATCGTGGCGCTCAACTGTCATATCCACGACCTCGGCGCCAGCGCTTTGCCACATGGCGCGCACCAGCTCCACGGCTACCGTATCATTGCCCTCAACCGGCGTCAGGATCACTCTGTGGTTCACAAACAAATCAGCCTTGGCTGCCTCTACACCGCTGCGCTCAGAACCCGCAATGGGATGACCCAGCACCAGCCGTGGCGGCATCTGCCCGGCAACTTCCAGCGCGGTATCCCGCAGGCTGCCTTTTACGCTGGCAACGTCGGTAATAACCGGCGCATCAGTGCGTCCGGCAATACGCGGCAACAGCTGTTCCAGTACGCGCGATGATGTCAGTGTCGGTGTGCAGATGACCATAATGTCGGCACGCTCAATCGCCTCGTCCAGGTCCAGGGTGAACTCATCAATAACACCCAGCTCCACCCCCCGACGCAGGGAGGGTTCACGGTGACCATAGCCGATAAAGCGCTGGCAGAAACCGCTCTGCCGCAGGGCACGGGCCAGGGAGCCGCCGATAAGCCCCAGGCCCAGGATAACCAGATTGTTGGCAGGATACTCCACCGTAGACTACAGCACTGCCTGAGGGTAAGACCCCAGGGGCTTTAACATAATGGACTGCTCTTCCAGTTCCGCCACGATGGTGGCGATATTGTCGTCTTGCGTATGGCCTTCAAATTCAATAAAAAATACGTAGGCCCACTTCTCCGTACGGGAGGGGCGCGTATCGATCCGGGTCAGGCTGACATCACCACGCCGGAACGGCTCCAGTAGAGTGAACAGCGCACCTGGCTTGTTCCTGCTGGATACAATGATTGAGGTCTTGTCGCGCCCACTGGGCTGCACCTCTTCGCGTCCTATGATCAGGAAACGGGTCGTGTTGTCGGCATAATCCTCTATATGCGAGGCCAGCTTATCCAGGTGGTACAGCTCCGCGGCCATATCGCCAGCCACCGCCGCCACGCCGGGAATTTCCGCAGCCATACGCGCCGCTTCCCCGTTACTACTGACAGCCTCTCGCTCCACATTGGGCCAGTGTTTATCCAGCCAGTTACGGCACTGGCCCAGTGCCTGTTGGTGGGCGCAAATGCGCTTGATATCCTGCTCGGAGGTATTCGGCGCAACCAGCAGGTGATGGCCAATGCCCATTTCCACCTCACCGGATATTTTCAGGGACGAGTCCATAAAGTTATCCAGGGTGTGGCTGACCATGCCCTCGGTGGAGTTCTCTACTGGTACCACACCGTAGTTGCACTCCCCGGATTCAACCTGGGAGAACACGGCGTCAATAGTAGTCTGCGGTACGCAAATGGCGGCATGACCGAAATGCTTGATCGTCGCGGCCTGGGTAAAAGTCCCCTCGGGGCCCAGATAGGCCACCTGCAAGGGCCGTTCCAGGGCCAGGCAGGCGGACATGATTTCGCGAAATATATGCGCCACACTGACGCCATCCAACGGTCCTGAATTGCGCGTAATAATACGTTCCAGTACCTGCGCTTCGCGCTCTGGCCGATAGTAGACGACATCCTCGCCACTCTCATCCCGCTCATGCGCCTCACCGACTTTGATATCGGCCACACGCTGGGCACACTTGGCCCGACTGTTAAGCAGCGTCTGTATTTCCTGGTCAATAGCGTCTATATCCGCCCTGACCTGGTTGAGATCCCTGTTGTCAGCCATAAGCGGTCACTTAGCCGTTACGTTGTTCAAAGTCCTGCATGAAGGCGATCAGCGCATCCACCGCCGGCTCGCCCACAGCATTGTAAATACTGGCCCGCATACCACCCACGGAGCGGTGCCCCTTGAGGTTGAGCAACCCTGCCTCCTCGGACTCCTGCAGGAATTTCTTGTCCAATGCAGCGTCCGCCAGGATGAAGGGTACGTTCATCAGGGAGCGACTGGCGAGCTCCACCGGGTTGGCATAAAAATCACTGGTGTCGATGGCTGCATACAGTTTTTCGGCTTTACGACGGTTCACAGTCTCCATCGCGTCGAGGCCACCCTGCGCCACCAGCCAGTCAAATACCAGGCCCGCCAGATACAATGCAAACGTCGGTGGCGTGTTGTACATGGAGTCGTTGTCCGCCGCAGTCTGCCAGTTCAGCATGGCGGGACACATCGCATGCGCTCGGCCCAACAGGTCGCGTCGCACGATGACCAAGGTCAGCCCCGCCGGTCCGATGTTCTTCTGGGCGCCAGCGTAAATAACACCGTAGTCATCCACCTTGATCGGCCGGGACAATATAGTAGAGGACATATCCACCGCCAGCGGCACATCCACCTGCGGGGTCCAGAAATACTCGACGCCGCCAATCGTTTCGTTGGGGGTGTAATGCAGATAGGCCGCATCGTTACCCAGCTCCCAGCTGTCCCGTGCTGGAATACTGGTGAAATTGTTATCCTCAGAGCTGGCAGCGACATTTACGTCACAATAGCGCCGCGCTTCGCCGATAGCCTTCTTGGACCACTGCCCAGTGTTCACATAGTCAGCGCTTTTCTTGTCGCCCAGCAGGTTCAGTGGCACCGCGGAAAACTGTGTGCTGGCGCCGCCCTGCAGAAACAGCACTGCATAATCATCGGAGATACCCAGCAGTTTGCGCAGGGTCTGCTGCGCATGCTCGGCCACACCTACCACTTCCGGGCTGCGATGGCTCATTTCCATCAGAGACAGGCCAGTGTCGTGCCAATCCAGCATATCGTCCCGGGCGATTGCCAGAACTGCCTCGGGCAATGCCGCAGGACCGGCACAAAAATTGTAACGACGGGTCATGGTGTTTCCTTCCTTAAAATACGGGGTATGGCGCTCGCGCTTTATTCAGCGGCGCCATCTTCAGTTTCATCTGCGACCACATCTTCTGCAGTGGGCTCGTCAATTCGTTCTACGCCAACCAGGGTCTCGCCAACCTTGGTACGAATGACACGCACGCCCTGGGTATTACGACCCAGGACAGAAACTTCATCGGCGCGGGTCCGCACCATCGTGCCCTGGTTGGATATGAGCATCAGTTCATCGCCGGTAAACACCTGCACGGCACCCACCATATTGCCATTGCGGTCACTGGTGGACATAGCGATCAGGCCCTTGTTACCTCGACCCTTGGTGGGGAAATCACTGATCATGGTACGTTTTCCGTAACCGTTCTCACTGGCCGTCAGCACCATGCCCTCCGGACGCGGAATAATCAGGGAAATCATG
>CBDTVJ010000416.1:0-4163 GCA_965363655.1 uncultured Halieaceae bacterium
TGAGAATAAGGCATTGAATTAACTAATGGCCGCGGGTGCTGGGTGCTGGGTGCTGAACTTACGGTGTGTCAATCGTTACCGTAATCCATGACGGTACTTTCAACACAACCGACCTCAGACGTGGGAATGGCGATCTGAAGCTAGCTGTTGCAGAGATAGACCAGCGCAATACTATGCACTATGCTAATTGCTCTTGACGGTACACCTGGATTCATCCTGGTTACTCCTAGGGGGAATATTCCTTTCTGGGTGAGGCCGCGTGACAACCAGCGTCTGCAGCATTGGTTCGTATATTCATGTTCTGGAAGGTAACCGCCATGTTTAGATTTTTGAAAACTGCTACTTTGAATGGCCTGCTGATCCTACTGCCCATATTGTTCCTGATTATCATACTCAAGGAACTTTTGGAGCTACTCATTGGTCTGGCCACCCCCATTGCCGATCTTTTCCCGCACCACATGATTGACAGCATCCCTGAAGTGAACGTGCTGGCAGTGCTGCTGATTTTCGGCAGTTCCCTGGCGGTGGGTATTTTCGCTCTGCTGCCAGGCACTGCTTCTATTGGGCGTTACCTGGAGCAGCGCGTACTTGACAGGATTCCGGTGTACCGACCGCTCAAGACCCTGCTGCATGCTCTGTTGGGTTCCGAAGCCTCCAGTTCTTTTAAACCGGCAATGATTCTTCGCGATGGGGGCGAACTCGAGCCGGCCTATATCGTTGAAGACACAGGGCAGCCTCGGCTGGTAGTGCTGATTCCCTGGACACCTAACTCCTTTGCCGGAACGCTTAGACTGGTGCCAAGGGACCGTGTGCACCCACTTGACCTCACCCTGGATGAATTCTCACTTTCTATTGGCCACTACGGCGTGGGATTGTCCGCCCTCTTACCGGAGCCACCCGAACACATGAAGATTAATCCTGAAGGTTAACAAAGGCAGCCACCAGCTGGAGGATCATAAATGACAGAACTACTCGCCGTCATCGCACCGCTGCTGCTGGTTGACGCCCTCAACCCCGTACTGTTCGCCGTGCTGATCTACGCGGCGGGCAGTGCACGGCCTATCGCCAACAGCAGCGCCATGTTATTGGGCCATACCCTGGCATATTTTATTGTGGGCCTGGTGGCATCCATCGGTGTGGAGAAACTCGCACAACGGCTGGACAATCCTCAGCCGGTGGATTTTGTCATTGAGTTTGTCCTGGGCATCGCATTCATCTATGCAGCGCTGGCCAGTCGCAAAGGCGGGGCCAGTGAAACACGGCAGCCGGAAGGCGTATTAACGCCGCTGAAATGCCTTACCTATGGTGCGGTTATCAACTTTATCGGCGCGCCCTTCGCCTTGCCCTATCTGGCTGTGGTCAGTGAGATTGTGCAATCGGACCTGTCCACTGCCTCTGCGGTGTCGCTGCTGGGGGGGTACAATTTGGTTTACGCCCTACCGTTTGCCCTGGTTCCTGGATTGATCGCCATAATAGGTGATCGCGCTCAGCCGGTGCTAGCCAAGATCAACCGGTTCCTGGAGCGGGGCACCGACCTGCTGATGCCGTGGTTGATGCTGGCCCTGGGGCTGTGGCTGCTGGCGGATGTATACAGCTACGTCGCCGCGGGAATGTCCACAGGAACATGAGCCATGTAAGCCTGTATCAACCCGTAAGCTCAAACACCCCCCTGGCTGAAGAAGTGTAAAACCACCCTGCTCGTATTGCATTTGGGGGTTATTTGGGAGTATGTTGTGCCGCTGGTTCGCAGTTTGATCGGGCCAGGACAATCCCCTGACAGAGTAAAGGAACATTAGAATGAGCCAGATAACTAAAGCCCTATCCAAAGCTGTCCGCACCGGCCTGCTTGTGGCCCTTGCGGCTGCACTCTCAACGCTGGCCCAGGCTGCGCACCACGAAGAAGCCGAGGCTGAAATGAAAACCGGCAGCCGCGCCATGGCAATGCAGGCAGAGGCCGTAGTGACCGCCATTGACCTGGAAACCCGTCAGCTCAGTCTCAAGGGCCCTGATGGCAATGTATTCACCATTAACGCCACCGAAAATGTGGTCAAGCTGGAAGATGTGAACATCGGGGATCGGGTGGTTGTTACCTACCTCGCAGCACTTGAGACTGAATTGCGCGCACCCACTGCAGAAGAACTTGCTGAGCCCTGGGTTGTGATGGAACAAGCTGGCATGTCAGATGATGCCGCACACCCCGGTATTGCCGGAGCGCGTGTGATTCGCGCTGTTGTTACTATCGAAGGCATGAATCGTGAGCTGGGTGTCGTCACCATCAAGGATTCCAACGGTAAGCTGCATATTATTGGTGATGTAGAGCCTGAAAAGATGGAAGGCGTCACTCTGGGCCAGACTGCGGTCATGGTTTATTCCGAAGCACTGGCGATCAGCCTGGAGAAAAAAGAAGCAGCGGCAGAGTAAAGGTCACACTATAGAATCTGGCCACCTTGCCTCTCTATTTGATGCATTTATGATCAATTTATCTATGCTGGGCTAACGGTCAATACCCAGCTATCTTCCGTTGGGACTCACCCATAGACTCCTCGACTTTATGGGTGAGGTTTTCATCTTCCATTCTTCACATGTCGAGAAGGGATCACGCAATGCACAACAAACTATTTACCCAATTGTCCGGATTCGCGCTGGTCTGCACGACAGTTATCCTGGCCGGTTTGGTCTCGCAGCAGGCTTTCGCAGATTCCGCCGCCCAGATTGACGCCAAGGTCAAGTTGGCCCTGGAGATCTTGTACGAAAAGACACCCGCCGCCAAAAAGCAGGCCGAGTCAGCCAAAGGCATCCTGGTCTTCCCGGATATCATTAAGGCGGGGCTGATGATTGGCGGGCAATACGGTGTTGGGTCGCTGCAGGTCGGCGGCAAGACAGTGGGCTATTACAACGTGGTCGAGGGCTCGATCGGACTGCAGGCGGGGGCGCAATCTTTTGGCTATGCCCTGTTCTTCATGGAAGATAGTGCGCTGGAGTATTTAAAGAGTAGTGAAGGTTGGGAGATTGGCGTTGGCCCGAGCATCACGGTTGTTGACGAGGGCATGGCAGGCACAATGACCACCACTACCCGCAAGGACAACATCTATGCCTTTTTCTTCGACCAGCAGGGCTTGATGGCCGGGCTGGGCCTGAAGGGCGGTAAGATCACCGAGATCACGCCCGATGAATGAGAACTGGTTCCTGCTCAATCTCAATCTTCTCTTACTATAGAGAGGATATGCAATGACGACAGACTTCCTTGACGCTATCCCACTATGGGCAGTGTTTGGCACCACGGTATTGCTCATACTGGTCGCGACCGAGGCGGGATTCCGGGCTGGGCGAAGGCGCAGCAAAACATCCTACGAAGATAACGAGGCGCAAATCATCTCCATGACAAGTGCGCAATTCGCGCTACTGGCTTTTATTCTCGCCTTCAGCTTCAGTATGGCTGCGAATCATTTCAATGAGCGCAAAAAAATTGTATTGGAAGAGACCAATGCCATTGAAACAGCGTATTTGCGCACAAGTCTGGTAGCGGGCCCTCAGGTTGAAAACATCAGGGCCTTGCTGCTTGAGTATACAGCGGTGCGCAAGGCGGCAGGTCAAAAGGATAAACAAGCGGCTGTACTCCGGGAATCGTCAGAACTGCAAGCGAAAATCTGGTATGAAATTGAGCAGTTGGCCTCTACAGGGCAGGCTACGTTATATCACAGCTTATTGGTGCAGGCGGTTAACGAAGTATTTGACGTGCACCAGGAGCGTATTTCCGCTGGACTAAGAAATCGCTTACACGCCACCATTTGGGGCGTATTGTATACAGTGCTAATGCTTTCTATGGCAGGCGTAGGGTTTCACTTTGGCATTAAAGGCGCCCGCAGTTTTATTCACAGTGCGGCGTTGGCCCTGTCTTTTTCCATGGTGCTGTTTCTTATCGCCGACCTGGATCGCCCGCGGTCCGGGGTTATTACCTCTGATAACAGTTCAATCGCTGAACTCTACGAGCGGCTTAGCCAATCCCCCTGACCAAGCGCTTGCGCTTTTGAAAGCGGCGCTGAAATCGAAATGGAAGGGGGGGGATATTTGAAACACCCAGGGGAACCAGAATTATTTCGGCATCCTTTCAAATCCCCGGCATTGTATAAGTCACATTGATGCGAAAGGAATCTGCCACCGCG
>CBDTVJ010000417.1:0-4161 GCA_965363655.1 uncultured Halieaceae bacterium
CAACCAGTATTTTCGCCATTTTGCTATTTTCTGACAATAGTGCACTCCCTCGACTATTACTGCCAAGGCGGTACGAGCGCTTTGCACTCCCCATGTTCGTTTCCCTTGGCGACCGTCTCAGCCGCGACAAGCGGCAGCAATACTACGAATGTTAAGGGTATAGTGGGCAAGATAAGGGCGTTTGTTCGGCTTATACTCGTTCTGGTCCCTGTTTGCCTTCAGCGCGGTGATCTTTCTGCTACCCTATGAAGGTATGTTGCTGGCATTCGTGAAAATGCACATTGTCGACGCCGATCACCACCGCCCTTTCCGTGTGCCCGGTGGTAGCCGGTGTGCTCACTACCCTGGCCATCGGCGAGGTCGTGATCAGGTTCGCTGAGAATCACAAAAAGCACTAGCACCCTCCGGACGAGACGAGAAAAAGGACAAAACCATGCGTATTTCACCCAAAAGCTGGCCAGGCCTGTTGCTATGCGTTTCCCTGGCTCTGTTGCAGGCCTGTAGCGACGGCAGCGATAGCAGGCCTCCCACCGAACCACCGATCGAGCCGTCTCCCACAGCCTCTGCCAGGGAGGCGGCCAGTGAGTCTGACCTGCTGCGGGGGCCGCTGGCTCGCGGCCGGTCTGGGGACTTCGTGCTGGAAAATGAACAGTTGAGGGTGATCATCCAAAAGCCGGGCCGGCAATGGCTTACGGTCGGCACTTACGGCGGCAACATCATTGACGTATCCCCCAAACGTCAGGATGGCAGCTTCTTTCCCGATCACCTGGAAGAGTTCATTGTGGGCGTCAATATAGAGAACACGCCCAATTACACCCAGGTCAGGGTGGAAGCCGATGGCAGTGACGGGCAGGCGGCCATTATTTGCGCCAGCGGCCCCGATGACATTTTTGAGTATGCCAATCCCAGCAGCGCGATACGTCGCCTGGGATTTCAGTTTCCCGAGAGCGCAGACGACCGGGACCTGCCGCTGGAGATAGAAACCTGTTACAGCCTGTCGCCCGGTGAGCCCTTTGTGGTGATGAATACCACCCTGCGCAACGAAAGCTCAGACGACCTGGGCGTATACCAGGTAGAGTATTTAAGCGGCTCAGGACAGGTGGAGCCGTACCAGCCTCAGGCCGGATTCGGCCTGCCTCAGATCAACCCAGCCTGCCCGGCTGTCAGCCGGGTGAGCTGCTCCGGTAGTGACGACGGTATTTGTGATCAGTGCAATTACATCGCCTACAGCGGAATCGATGGCGCTGACGGTGTTTCCTATGGCCTGATCCACGAAGAGATGGGCTCCAGCAGTTTTTCCGATAATGGCATCAATGTCCTGGTATTGGGCCAGGATGTCCTCACCCTGCTGGCCACCCAGGCACCACCCAATTATCGCGTGCCCGCCCAGGGCGAACTCACGCTCACTCGCTATTTCGCGGTGGGAAATGGCACGGCCTCCAGTATCGCCGATATACGCAATGAGCTGTTCGGGTTTGAGACCGGAGAACTGGCCGGAACTGTATCCAGCGGAGGAGAGCCCGTGACGGGAGCCCAGGTGGCGGTATACCAGGTTCTCGACCCGGTGGCGCCCTCCCTGTTTATGGCGGGGCACAGCCGCACAGACAGCGAGGGCCGCTATCAGATGAGCCTGCCTGCTGGAGACTACACGCTCAGCGCCAACATGGAAGGCTATCTGTTTGATCCAGCAGACCCGGGAGCCATTTCGATGGTGGTGGGGGAAACGACCAGCCACGACTTCGATCTGCCCCTGCCGGGCTACCTCGAAGTGACGGTAATCGATGAGACCGGGCCGGGACCGGCGAAATTACAACTGGTGGGCTTCGACCCCAGCCCCCCCCTGATTAATAACGTGTCCATTGCAAAAGCCGGTGTCTATGGCAATGTCGGCGCTGATCCCCTGCCCTACGGAATCGCGCTGACAGAATTTATCGGCATAGAGGGCGACAGTGGTCGGATAACGGTTGAACCAGGGGAATACCAATTGGTGTTGTCCCGCGGGCCTCGCTACTCGGTTTATAAGCAGCTCATCAGCATAGAACCCGGCAAGGTAAGCACGGTCCAGGGCGAGATCACCCAGGTGATGGACACAGTGGGCTTCGTGCACGGTGATTTTCACGTACACGGTATCGACAGCCACGATGCTGAAGTGACCCGCGAGGAGCGGGTCGCTGTGTATCTGGCGGAGGGAATGGACTTCTTCACACCTTCCGATCACGACATCCGGGTTGATTACTCAGCAACTTTGCGGGACATGGGTGTGGAGCATTTGCTGGGCACAGCGCCCGGTAGCGAGGTCACCACCTATGACTACGGGCATTTCAACGCCTGGCCTGTAACGGTAGACGAGGGGCAGCTCAATGGCGGCTCAATCGACTGGGGGCGTGAAGTCCAGCCCGGTATGGATTTTCCCGAATACGGCAGTTATGGGCTGTTACCCAAGGAGCTTTATGACGGCCTGCACCAGGACCCGCTGGAAAACGTGGTCCAGATCAATCATATCGCATCCCATTTCGGCGCCAATGGACTGGCCATCGATACCGGTATGACGCCACCTCAATCCCAGGTAGACCTGGCGGATGAAAGGCTGGACCCATCCGTTGCCAACGCATTTGATGACGGTTTTGATTCACTGGAACTCTGGATCGGCGACAATGGCCGTGGAGGAATCGTGGGGACATTTCCGGAGCAGAACGCCGGTGACTGGTTCAATCTTATTAATCAGGGGATAGTGAAGACCGGTGTGGCCAACTCCGATTCCCATGTCAGGCGCTTCACCCGCATTGCCGCGCGAACCCTGATCGCCAGTGACGAGGAGGATCCGGGCAAACTGTCTAACCAGGCGGAGCAACTGGCGGCCAGTGTGCGCTCCGGCAAGAACATCGGCACCAATGCTCCGTTTTTACTGTTGGATGCTCATGGAACATTTAACGGCGCGAGCCAGCACGCCGGCCTGCGGTTGCAGGACAACACCGTGCTGCCGGTGGATACCGGCTCCGATATAGAGCTGATGGTATCGGTAGCAACGCCGGGCTGGGCACAGGTCGACCGGATCGAGTTCTATATCAACAACCAGCCAGAACGCAACAGTGCCCCGGGCGCTGCAGCGCGCTATGGGATCTGCCCCGACGTGACCATTCACAAGGGGGAAGCGGCCTGGATCAGCGAAGATATCGTGGTGGAGGAGACTGTGGCAGGGGCGGTTCGAACCGAGATATCGGTAAAGCTGAGCTTGAGTGACATTTCTCAGGACTCCTGGGTGGTGGTCATCGCCAGTGGCAGCGACGGTGTTTCTGAGCCTCTTTTCCCGGTACTACCAGCCGGTCTGGAGCAGTCCTCCAATACCAGCCTTGAGGAACTGATCGATGGCAATCTCGGTGAACAGGGCACTCCGGCATTCGCCTTCACCAACCCACTGTTTATCGACGTGGATGGTGATGGCTGGACGGCACCGGGCGTGAACAACCGCGCATGTAAAAATTAGACTAAGCCCCCGGGCGATGAGGCCGGAGGGAATTGCCCTACCAATGCGCGGAGGGAAATACGCTCACCGCCATTGGTGAAAGCATCCCGATAGGGCCAAGATATTTATCCCAACCTTCGGCAATTTCGTTGTTACGCTGGTCTTTCAAACTATCTGGCAAAAACTATTCGAACTATTGAATAAACACTAAACGCCTCGATACGGGACCACTCCATGACATTTGATGAAATCGTTAATGCCGCCCGCGATAGCACCGGTCTCACCAATCCGGATCAGGATTCCTGGCAAGAGGGACTGCAGATACTTTTGCGTGACCACGCACGAGCCGATATTCTCACCGAAAAAGGTGACGAAATCATAAGACGCCGTTATGTAAGTGCACTGGCTACTCGGCGATGGCACCCTGGATATCCTGGAAGGAAACCCACTCAGGGGAGAACATCCCACCACCATCGTTTCCGGCGACCTTGAGGTAGCTGTTCCCTGAGTCGTCGGCACCGATGTGGAAAGACAGGATGGACTTGCCAGATGAAGTAGGGCAGGTGCCTTCCTTGAGTACCTGGATAAGGTTTTCGTCGTTGTCTTTTGTAGCTGCTGCTTTTCGATTGGCCATAGTTGGGCCTCCTTGTGGTTACAGGTGTGGGTTGATTTGGTTTGTATGTGTGCCAGGATCTGGC
>CBDTVJ010000418.1:0-4152 GCA_965363655.1 uncultured Halieaceae bacterium
CGTTGCGCTTCTCCAGTCGATCCAGGTAACGGCCATAGAACAGCATTTCTTCTTTGGCGCCTGTGACCAGGTGTGCGGCAGTGACGTTGGACTCAGAGCAGGCGGTGTTGTGAGTGAAGGCAATCAGCGTATTACCCAGGCTGTGGCGGGTGAGTTCATATTGCTGCCCCAGTGCACCTACCACCAGTTCAGCAAAGACATGGGCGCCGCCCTTGTAACTGCCGTAATCCACCTCGGCGTCAGGCCAGTAGGCACACTGGATCGCAGCGCTGTCCAGCCGATCCAGGCCGCGGCTGTGCAGGGCGAGCACATCCTCGATGGCCAGCCGGTCGGCGACACGGTCCAGATTGGGGGGCACTCCCGCTTCAGCTGTCATAATAAGCCTCCATTGGCTCTGGGTAAGGGCACAGTACTTGCATAGTCGGTCCGAACGAGGTCATAATAAAAAAACAAGCGATCCTGATTGTATTATCATGTCATGATCGAAGTCCATACAATTAGCATGACAGGAGGCAATCGGAACAGGCATGACACAGGACACTAATACCAGGCCTGGTGCGGCGCGAGCCAGCGGCCCCAGCGTCGCTGACACATTGGCCAATGATCCTCATCCACCGCCGTCACCGTTACTGGAAAACAGTTACGAATTTCTTGGCGATGAAGATATCCCCTTCGAACGCTATACCTCCCCGGAGTATTTCCAGCGAGAGATGACCCGGGTGTGGGCGAAAAGCTGGCAGTGGGCCTGTCGTGAAGAGCACCTGCCAGACACCGGGGATACGTATGTTTACGATATCGGCCCCTACTCTGTCATCGTCGTGCGTTCTGACGAAGATACCATTGAGGCTTTCCTGAACAGTTGCACTCACCGGGGTACGCGACTGCTGGCAGGGGAGGGCAGTGGTTATAGCCCGGCCATTACCTGCCCTTTTCACGGCTGGTCCTGGGAGCTGAATGGCTCCATCAGGAATATCCCGGGCCGTTGGGACTTTCCGCATGTCTGCCATGAGAAGCACGATCTGCAGCGGGTGAAGTGTGAGCGCTGGGGCGGTTTTGTCTTTATCAATATCGATCCCGAAGCGAGGCCACTGGAGGAGTACCTGGATGTGCTGCCAGAACACTTCAGCCATTTCCCACTGGAACGTCGGCGCATCAAGTTGCACGTGCAGAAGAAGTTGCCGGCCAACTGGAAGGCGGCGCAGGAGGCCTTTATGGAGGCCTACCACAATTTCGAGACGCACAACTCACCCAATGGTGGTAACACCCAGTACGATATATTTGGTAAGTTCGTCAGCCGGTTTATCCACAATATAGGGAATTACAGTCCCGCATCACTGGATGATTATCCCGGCGACAAATGGCGCAAGCCGCCTATGACAGAAGATGAACTGCTGGAATTTCTCGGTGCCTACGGTCTGGAATACGGCAGCGTGCCCGAGGGTGAAACCGCTCGCAATATTGTCGCCGAGGAGCTGCGACGTCATCTGGGTGAGTCCCTGGGAATCGATTTATCCCAGGTCAGTGAGTGCCTGATGCTCGATTCCATCGAGTATCATTTATTTCCCAATATGTTCTTCTTCCCGGGCATCAATATTCCTATGGCCTACCGTTTTCGCCCCAACGGGGAAGACGTGGACAGTAGTATCTTTGATTTGATGATCCTGGAGCCGCTGGCAGAGGGCGCCGAGCACCCGGAACCTCCGGAGCCCGTGCAGCTGGAGGTGGAGCAATCCTATACCGAGGTGGAGGGCATCAGTTGGCTGGGGCCTGTGTATGACGAGGACACCAGTAACCTCGCCATGCAACAACAGGGCTTTAAAACCAGTCGCAAGCCGGGACTGACACTGGGCAATTACCAGGAGGCGAGAATTCGCCGGGTGCATATGACGATGGACGAATTTATGTCCGGCGCAGAGTAGGGGGAAGCAGTCCTTGGATGGCAAAGAATATCGAACGGTAGCCCGGGGGGATGAGCTGCCCCGCGGGAAGACACTGTGTGTCGAGGTAGAGGGTCGCGAAATATTGCTGTGTCATACGGCCGAAGGCGTGTTCGCGGTAGATAACCTGTGTACGCATGCTGAGGCCCGTTTGTGCGAAGGCAAGCTTAAGAGTCATCGCATCCTTTGTCCGCTGCACGGAGCGGCCTTCGATGTGCGCGATGGCAGCGTGCTGACGCGTCCCGCCTCTGTGCCACTGGCGACATATCCCGTGCGAGTCGACGATGCGGGAATCGCGCTGCTGGTTGATATTTCGGGGGAATCATAATGCCCCAGGTTACGGTAGAAGAGTCATTCCCGGGTGGGCTGCAAGCCCGCACTGCGGCGCGCGCCCGACTGGATAAGGAGCGCTACACCAGCGCCTCCCGCACTGCTGCTGAATGGGACGGTATCTGGACCCGCTGCTGGCTGTTCGCAGGCCTGGTCTGTGATCTACCCGATCCGGGGGACTATTTCCTGTACCACATTGGTCGCGAATCCATCGTGGTGATGCGCGACTCGCAGGCGCAAATCAGGGCCTTCTACAATGTCTGCCAGCATCGTGGCAATCGCATTTTTACCAACGACAGTGGCTCGGTGCAGCAGATAGCCTGCCCTTATCACGGCTGGCGCTACGATCTCGAGGGTGCGTTGCTTGAGGTGCCTGACGAAGAGCGGTTTTGTCCTCCCGTAAAGAAATCAGAGCGCTCGCTCAAGCCGGTGAAGCTGGAGCTGTGGGCCGGTATGGTGTGGCTCAATATGGATACGGATGCAGGGCCTTTGAAGGATTATCTCGGCCCCATCATCGACAACTTGTCGCCTTACCATTTTGAAAATATGGTGCTGGCCAAACACCAGACAGTGACTTTGGGAGCAAATTGGAAGACTGCGCGGGATAACTTCCTGGAGCAGTACCACGTGGATTTTATACATCCCCAGCACGCCAGCTTTGTCGACTGCTGCAACTCACACAATACCCTGTGGCCTCACGGACACTCTGCCACCATGGTGGAGGGCTATGTGACGAACTCGCGCTATCCAGTGCCGGAGGAGGTCCCGGAGCATCTGCTACCCCTGCTGCAGGGTGTTGGCCTGGACCCCGCAGACTTCAAGGGCAGGGTGCCGGACATACGCAAGGTGGTGCAACAGCACAAACGTGAGGTTGGCAAACAGCTGGGCTTTGATTACGCCGCGCTCAGTGATGAGCAGGTGTCCGACGTGTGGCAGTACGATATATTCCCCAACACCTTTATGACCATACAGGCAGAGGAATTATGGATCTACGGGCCGCGACCGCATCCCTCGGACCCGGATCGCTGCTACTTCGACAAGTTTACCCTGCAGATACCCACGGAAGTCGGTTGTGACGTGCCGCGTGGGCTGACACTGAATCCAGCCCTGGTGGCATCGCGAGAGGATGACAGGCCGGAGCATGAGGTATTCACCCAGGAAGATGTCATTGTCGGCAAGCACTCGCTCACCATCACCCTGGACCAGGATATCTACTACCTGGCGGACATGCAGGCCGGTATGCACTCCCGCGGCTTCGACCACGCGGTGCTAAATGAGGACGAGGTGCGGGTGCAGCACTTCCACGACTGGGTGGATGCGTATCTAGCCGAGAATGTCGTGTAGCTGGCGGTGCATGTTTTGCACGCCGGGTTCATTGCGACCCACCAGTACTTTCCTTTCTATGCCCGCCTGCAGGCCACGGTGAATCTTGTCCACCAGTGAATAGTCCTCGGCGACGGCGACATCGTTAATCATCTGGAAATAGTCTTCGTACTGCTTGCGCTCTTCCGCGTCAGCCGGCTCCTGCGGCAGGAACATACTGTGGTACACCACTGAGCGGCCCGGTTCGATAGGGTAAACGCGCCAGGTCTGGAAGTGATCTGCCACCACGAATA
This sequence comes from uncultured Halieaceae bacterium, assembly GCA_965363655.1. Classification (GTDB taxonomy): domain Bacteria; phylum Pseudomonadota; class Gammaproteobacteria; order Pseudomonadales; family Halieaceae; genus Marimicrobium. The sequence goes on from CBDTVJ010000418.1 coordinate 3,884, forward strand.
TGACCGTGTTGGGGAAGATGAAGTTGACGTAGGAACTGTGCTCACGCGGCTCCCATTTGTCTTCCGGTATGTCCTTGAGTGTATTGATGCTCAGGGCCGGAGAGCCCATGGAATGGTTGCGCCCGTATTGCTTGTAGTTGGCTGTGTTGCTGTAGGCCATGGTGGCGATTGATTCCGGGTGCAGGAATTCGAAGTGGTAGTACTCGTGGAAGGTGTCCATGTTCAGCTTCCAGCTGAAGTCTGTGAAAACCTGCTTGGCCCCCAGGTAG
>CBDTVJ010000419.1:0-4149 GCA_965363655.1 uncultured Halieaceae bacterium
ACATCATGGCGGCACCGATGATCAGTGCATCCAGGTTGGAAAAGGCAAACAGCTTGGCCACGGTAAAACCCGTGCCCATAAAAACGGCTGAGCTGAGCAGGGCGACCACGGTGGATTTGCGCAGTGTTGCCCACAGTGCCTGGGGCTGCATATCCAGCCCCAGAAGGAACAACAGGAAAATGATTCCCACATGACCGATGTCGGTCAGGAGGTTGAGGTCTGTTACCAGGGACAGGCCGTAGGGGCCGATGCAGGCGCCCAGTGCTATATACGCGATTATCAGCGGCTGTCTTGTATACAGGGCAATGGAAGCAAACAGTGCTGCTCCACTGAAAATAAGAAAAAATGAAAATGTAACGCCAGTGGCTTCCATTGTGCTACAAATTCCCACGCCTGGAGCTTGAGTGTAAACAAGCCGCGCCTGGATAGGAACCGGGGATGGCGATTATGCCCGGCGTCTGAAAAGTGGCAGTGGCTGGTCGATTGATGCCTGGTAGTGTTCGCTGAAGACTGCAAGGCTCGCCAGGGCAGCTTCGAGCCCTGCTTCGTCCGCCATCTGGAAGGCATTGAAGCCGCAGCGCTGCAGGTAGGTCAGTTGGTCGCGAATAAAATGGCCACTCGCCCGCACTTCCCCCCGATAGCCACGCTCACGCAGTTCCCGTGCATAGGAAAAGCCACGTCCGTCAGTGAAGACCGGGAAGTTCACTACGACCAGGGCGATTTCGTCCAGGGACTCCAGCAGGGCCTCCGGCGTATCCCCCGGTTCCAGCTGCACAGCACTGCCAGTCTTGTCCGCCAGTTGTAGCCATTGCGCCAGGTTGCATATCCGTCCCTGTTGCGGCTGGCTGGCGTCGGGGTCAACCGACGACCAGGCATCTTCAACTATGCTGCCATCTTTAATTATCCTTGGCATATACTCGCTCCTTGAAAGGGTCAATGCCGACGCGTCTATAGGTCTCGAGGAAACTCTCCTCTTCACTGCGCAGGGCAAGGTAGGTGTTCAGGATCTTGTCTATAACCTCTGGCATATCCTCTTGCTTGAAGGAGGGCCCGAGGATCTTGCCGATCGCCGCCTCCTTGGACTGACTGCCGCCAAGGCATACCTGGTAGAACTCCTGGCCCTTCTTGTCCACACCGAGTATGCCGATGTGACCAATGTGATGATGTCCACAGGCATTCATACAACCACTGATATTGAGTTCCAGGGGTCCCAGGTCGTAAATATAGTCCAGCTTATCAAAGCGGGCCTGAATGGCCTCAGCGACGGGCAGGGACTTGGCATTTGCCAGTGAACAGTAATCCCCACCGGGGCAGCAGATCATGTCGGTCAGGTAGCCGATGTTGGCCGTGGCCAGGCCGGCACCCTGTAGTTGCTGCCAAAGCTCGTGTAATTGGGCCATGGGCACATCGGCCAGCACCAGGTTCTGCTGGTGGGTGCTGCGGATCTCGCCAAACGAATAGTTGTCCGCCAGTTTGGCCAGGAGATCGAGTTGCTCGGCGGTGATATCGCCGGGAGCGAAACCGGTGGCCTTCAACGATATGTTGACGATGCGGTAGCCTGGCACTCTGTGTACAACAGTATTACGGGTAATCCAGTTGCCAAATATGGGGTCCTGTGAGCCGCGGTTTGCGAGCTCTGAGTCGGCAGTGGCGCCGTCGATCTTGTCGTAGTCTGGTTCGGTAAAGAACGAGCTTGCGCGCGCATACTCATCCTCGGTAAGTGTTGATGGCCCATCCTTCAACGCGGTCCATTCCTGCTCGACTGCTTCCCGGAAGGCGTCCACACCCATCGCCTTAACCAGTATTTTAATGCGTGCCTTGTACTTGTTGTCGCGGCGACCATGCTGGTTGTAGACCCTGAGGATGGCTTCGAGATAGGTCAGCAGGTGTTTTTTGTCCAGCCATTCACACACCACTGAACCGATAACCGGGGTGCGACCCAGTCCGCCGCCTGCCAGTACTTGCAGTCCTATTTCACCCGCTGCGTTGGGCAGGAGCTCGATGCCAATATCGTGATTGTGAATCGCCGCCCGATCCTCGTCCGTACCACAGACCGCGATTTTGAATTTACGCGGGAGAAAGGCGAATTCAGGATGCAGGGTTGACCATTGCCGGATGATTTCACAGTAGGGTCGTGGGTCCTCGAGTTCGTCGCGGGCAACACCGGCAAACTGGTCTGTGGTGGTATTGCGAATACAGTTGCCACTGGTCTGGATGGCGTGCATCTGGACCGTCGCCAGTTCTGCCAGGATATCGGGAACCTCTTCCAGTCTCGGCCAGTTCAGTTGCACGTTCTGGCGAGTGCTGATATGCACATAACCCTTATCATAAGTGCGGGATATGCTTGCGAGCTTACGCAGTTGTGTACTGTTCATCAGGCCGTAGGGCACGGCGATGCGCAGCATGGGTGCCAGCCGCTGAACATAGAGGCCGTTCTGCAGGCGCAGGGGTAGAAACTCGTCGTCGCTCAGTTTGCCAGCAAGAAAGCGTTCAGTCTGGTCGCGATATTGGGCGACCCGCTCATCGATGATCTTCTGGTCATGCTGGTCGTAAACGTACATCTACAAATCCCTCCCTGTAAGGGGTTAATAGGCGTTGGAGTAAAAAAAAAGAGGCGCTACCTTACCAGAAAACCTTCGGCAATAAATAGTTAGAATATTCATAAGCTTAGATTCCGCAAGGTGGCTGTTTGTCCAGCGAATCCGAGGCCGTCAATTCACTTGGGATTGTCAGTAATATTGGTATAATGGCCCGCGATGCTGAAGTCATTAATGGAGCTACCAATGTCAAACAATTTAAACGATGAGCGCGCCGCGGATGGTGTGGCCGACTCTATAGCGGCAGTCGCCGTAATTTCTATCGTAGTGTTGACCCTGTACGTCTGGTTATCAGGGATGCCTTCCTGATTGTCGCCAGGGGAATTGCAGCCAACTGGCTCAATTCCCTGAGTTTTTCAATACCATTTGCACGATACCTACCACAGCGCCGATAAATAGCAGCGTAAATATAATACCGGCTGCTATAAACACGCCGAAACTGCCTTGCTTGAAATCCCTTTCTCGATTTTTGCTGCTCTGCACGCCCAGCCCGGCGGCGAATACGCTGCTGACGACCTGCATTGGCTTGAGCTTTTCCTTATCCTGGGAAGGCGGATTATCGCTCTGCTCCTTGTCACTCATTTGGGAATTCCTCCTTAATAATCCAGGTTGGGACGCAGCCAGCGTTCCATTACTTCCACGGTCTCACCCTTGCGCGTGGCAATATCCTTAACCTGGTCGCGGCCGATTTTGCCCACGGCAAAATAACGGGATTCGGGGTGGGAGTAATAAAATCCGCTGACGGAAGATGCAGGATACATGGCATAACTCTCTGACAGTTCCACACCGCAGGTTTGCGTTGCGTTTAACAGGCGGAACAGCGTCGCTTTTTCTGTGTGGTCGGGGCAGGCGGGATATCCGGGAGCCGGCCGGATACCGCGATAGCGCTCTCGGATCAGCTCGTCGTTGCTGAGAGCCTCTGCAGGCTCATAGCCCCACAACTCCACCCGGACCAGGCGGTGCAAATGCTCTGCAAATGCTTCTGCGAGGCGATCGGCCAGGGCCTTGAGCAAGATACTGTTGTAATCATCATGCTGCGCTTCATATTCAGCTGCCAGCTCATCGACCCCATGACCGGTGGTCACGCAGAAACCGCCTATGTAATCTTTGGCCGGGGAATCTTGCGGCGCAATAAAATCCGCCAGGCTGGCGTTGGGTTTACCCTTGCTCTCGCCCTGTTGACGCAACTGGTGCAGCGTGCCGATGACTTCTGAGCGGGATTCATCCGCATACACTGCAATATCGTCACCCGCCACCCTGGCAGCGGGCCAGAAACCAACAGTAGCCTTGGCGGTCAGTAATTTGTCATCAACGATACGTTGCAACATTGCTTGCGCATCACTGAACAGTTCCCGTGCCTGTATACCCACCACCGCGTCATCGAGAATCGCGGGATATTTGCCACTCAGTTCCCAGGTGATGAAGAAGGGCGTCCAGTCAATATGGTCCACCAGGTCTTCGAGTGGGAAGTCGTCATAGACACGGGTGCCGATAAACGATGGGCGAGGGGGGGCATAGTTGTCCCAGTCCAGTTGGGTACCATTTTCAACGG
>CBDTVJ010000420.1:0-4142 GCA_965363655.1 uncultured Halieaceae bacterium
TCAGCGATCGCGGGCAGGTAGCGTGCCTTCTGCTCGGTACTGCCATGGCGCAGCAGCGTACCCATGGTGTACATCTGGGCGTGACAGGCACCGCCATTGCCACCACTGCGATGTATCTCCTCCAGTACGGCACAGGCCGCGCCCAGGGGTAATCCACTGCCGCCAAACTCCTCGGGAATTAATACCGACAGGTATCCTGCCTCGGTAAGCGCCCGCACAAATTCCGAGGGATAGGCGCTGGCCTGATCCAGTTCGCGCCAGTACTCACCCGGGTATTGCGCGCAGAGCCTGGCGACAGCCTCGCGTATCTCCGGATAGTTTTGCTCAATTGTCACGCAGTGTTTCCTCGTTAAATAATTGGCTGATTGGTGCCAGGCGCAAGCCTATAGAAACCACGAGCCGCCATCCACCATATGCGTCTGGCCGGTGACAAAGGCGCTGCTGTCAGAAGCGAGGTAAATAATCGTGCCAGTCAGGTCTTGTGTTTCGAGATTGCGTTGTATCAATTGCCCTGCAGCGATGACCTGCCTGGCTTTATCCAGCTTCTCACCGAAAAACTCCTCAGTACCCTCAGTCATAACCGCCGAAGGCGCCACCGCATTAACCCGAATCCGGTCGCGGCCAAGTTCCCTGGCCATGCCCCGGGTCATACCGATCACCGCTGCCTTGGAGGCAACATAATCCAGGCCGTAAGGGAGGCCATAGACAGCAGCCAGGGATGAGATATTGATAATTGAGCCACCGCCTGCAGCACGCATGGGATCAACTACCGCCTTACAACACTGCCACAGGCCCTTGACGTTGATATTCATCACCGCATCCCACTGAGCTTCATCCAACTGCTCAAATCGCGCACCCTTGAGGCCCCCATACAGGGCCGCATTGTTGACCAGGATATCCACCCGACCAAAATCGCCAACGGCCCGCTCTGCCATGGCCACGCAACTGGCCATGTCTGCAATGTCAGTAATCACAGCTGTGGCCTGGCCACCGGCTGCGGTAATGGCTGCGACGGTTTCGTCGCAGGGATTGATATCGCAAGCCAGTATCGCCGCCCCCTCTGCAGCCATTGCCTCGGCATAGGCCCGCCCTAAACCACGAGCGGCCCCGGTGACAATAGCGACTTTATTTTCCAGTTGTGCCATAGGTTTCTCCACCCATTGATCAAGCCGTCAACAGTAACAAAATTCGCCCGTGTAGGAAGCTCCTACGGCTCGCTGCAGTCTACCTATCCATCAGGTGACACTAATTTTGTAACAACTTACTTGATTTTATCCAGATAACTCACTGATATGTTTGAATATTGAAAATTCGCGCCCTATACTTTTAATCTACTGAAATTAAAGGGAGCAACTATCCGGTGCAAGGCAATCATCACTTCTACGCCTTGCTCTCCAGCGCTGTACTACTCGCTGTAGCCCCTGCGTGCCTGGCCACCTCAATCGATTTTATCCTCAAGCCGGGGCAGGTCAGCCAGAACTCCGCCCACCTGAAAGACGATAAACTGCAATCCGGCTTGCAGCTGGCCATGCACAACGAACTGCTCAAGCTGGCTGTTGATTACAATGTCCAGGCGACTGTAGATGACCTCGGTGCCATCGATAACAACAGCGCCCAGCAACGCCTCGGTGCCACGGTTCGCAGCAAAAGGCTGGACCAGTTGCTCGGTGGGACTACCCAACTGCAAACGAAAAGCGTGGTTCGAACCGGTACGGATGGCTACAGCCACCAACTGAGCCCGGCCTTTTCCAGGTCCCTGCTCGATATCGCCACAGTGGACATCAAGTACGGGTATTTGCTCAGCAAGGCTTCCGCCCGCGCCGCAGAAAATGAGACCCAATCCTACTTTCTTGGCCTGCGCGGCTCATTACCCGGCGGCCAGGTGAACTGGAGCGGCGCGTATTCCACTGCAAGTACTATGCGGGATCACGCAGCCACTTCCCTGCGCGTGGAAAACTTCAGGTTCCAGTCAGAATACCGCGTCGCACCTACCATGAAGCTGCAGTTATTCAGCAACATCAAGCAACAGACAAAAGTGGCCGCGTCACGGGAAGTGAGCAGCGCAGAGAGCCGTTATGGCGCTGGCCTGACCTGGATACCCTCGGAGCGATATGCGCTGGACCTCAAAGTTGACCGGCGGGACCAGTCTCAATCCGGCGAGCAGGAGCTACTGCGCAGTGGCAGCGTATCTTGGTTCCCCTCTGCCAACATGGCACTCTCCCTCAATTATGGCGACCAGTTGGTGGAGGGCGAGCGCGGTATAGTGTTCAACACCCGGCTGGAATTTGATCGTTTCTAGGAGCCGCTTCCAGCGGCCTGCCCTACTGTGACGGCAGGCTCTTTTCCATATTGGCGGCAATCGATGTCGCCACCTGCTTGGCGCGTTGCGCGTGATCGCCGGCAAAATGTTCGTCTACTGTGATTTTAAAATACTGCAGCCAGCGCTTAAAATCCCCCGCCTCCAAAGGGCGCTTACCGTGGAGATGCCGGTGAATATTCATGGTATGACGCTGGTAGCCCTTCTCTCCCAATAGCAATTTACACCAGTAGTCCTTGATATGAGGCAGATGCACGCTGAGATCAATTTGCGCAGTATCGACAAAAATGGGGGCTAGTTGTTCATCCTTGAGCAGGCTATCGTAAAAATAGTCCACGAATAGCTCTATCCTTTCGCGGCTGTCCATATCAGGTTTATCACTTGAAGAAGTCAACGAGACTAACTCCCCGGTGTATGGAAGAACGTTACAATAGACCGCCTGTTCGCCGGAAGAGACAAAGAGGAAGCCAGCACCAACATCAAACTACTTCTTTTTCTTCTTATTTTTAGCTTTCTTCACATGCGTCATCAGGCGCCGTTTGCGTTGTATCTGGCGATCGGTCAGCTTATTGCGCTTTTCAGAATAAGGATTGTCACTGGTACGAAACTCAATACGTATCGGCGTACCTGTGAGCTTCAGTTCCCGGCGGTAGACTTTTTCCAGATAGCGCTGGTAGCTATTGGGGACGTTACCGGTCTGGTTGCCGTGTATCACGATCAGCGGCGGATTTTTCCCTCCGGCATGGGCATAACGCATTTTGATACGACGCCCGTTAACCATCGGCGGCGCATGATCGTACACCGCCCCTTCCAGAATGCGTGTCAGAATGTTGGTATTCAACTTGCGAGTAGCGGACTCATAGGCAGCATTCACAGACTTGTAAAGGTGGCCAACGCCAGTGCCGTGCAGGGCCGAGATATAATGGGTATCGGCGTAGTCGGCAAAACGCAGGCGTCGATCCAGCTCTGACTTGATCCAGTCGCGCTGGTCCGAGTCAACACCATCCCATTTATTCACTGACAGGACCAGCCCCCGGCCCGCGTCTATACAATGCCCCAGTAAAAGCATATCCTGGTCCACGATACCCTCATGGGCATCCATCACCAGTATCACTACGTGGGCGTCATCCACCGCTTTCAGCGTTTTGACGATGGAAAACTTTTCCACTGTCAATTTTATATTCTTACGCCGCCGCACTCCTGCTGTATCGATCAAAGTGTACTTCTGTTCATCCCGCTCATAGTCGATATAGATGCTGTCGCGAGTGGTTCCCGGTTCATCAAATACTACCACCCGATCTTCGCCCAGCAGGCGATTGACCAAGGTGGACTTGCCCACATTGGGGCGCCCTACGATAGCGACTCGAATACTGTCGGGGTAGCGCTCGCGCTCCGGGTCCTCTGTCTCCTCGGGAAAATCCTCGAGCACAGCATCGATCATACTGCGCACGCCGCGACCGTGGGAGGCGGCAATCGCGTGCATGGAATCTACACCCAGGGCATAGAAATCACCTAGCGCAATGTCTTCATTGAGACCGTCTATCTTGTTAACGACCAGGTGAAAGGCCTTGTTGCGCTGGCGCAAATGCCTGGCAATAGCCTGGTCTGTGGCGTTAAGGCCCTCCCGCGCATCCACCATGAAGAGCACCGCATCGGCTTCCTCGATAGCGGTAAGCGATTGTTCAGCCATGGAGGAATCGAGACCGTCTTCTTCACCGGTAATACCGCCGGTGTCTATCACGATAAAGGGGCGACTGCCTATTTTGGCTTCGCCGTATTTACGATCCCGGGTAAGACCGGGAAAATTGGCCACCAGCGCATCCCT
>CBDTVJ010000421.1:0-4140 GCA_965363655.1 uncultured Halieaceae bacterium
GTGAAAAAAGCAGGCGCCGCACTTACACCGATGGTTTGGCCGTGTTCTCTGTATTCCTGGAGGACCTGGAGCGAGAAATTCGGCCCGGCGAGGGCCTGGTACGCAACGGCGGCACTACCTCCTACACACGCGGTATGCGCCTGACTGACCAGCCTGTACTGGTAACCGTTATCGGCGAGGTGCCGGTCAATACCGCCCGTATGGTGGCCGACTCAGTGGGCTGGATACAGTGAAATGTTGACTGAAGTCGGAAGAGTAGTAGCGGTGGAAGCTGAAGCACTCTGGGTGGAGACTATTCGCCGCACTACCTGTGGCAGCTGTGCTGCCCAGAAGGGCTGTGGTCACGGCTTGATCAATAGCGTCACTGACGGCAAGCGCAGTTATATCCGGGTGTTGCCCGGAGCAGTGGCCACCACTACCTGCAGTGTCGATGACGAGGTACTTATCAGTATTCCCGAGGAAGTCATTTTGCGAGGCTCTCTCATCGCCTATGTGTTGCCCCTGGTGTGCATGATGACGGGTGCGGTCGGCCTCGCAGGAATTATACCGGACCAGCAAGACATGGCTGCGGCCCTGGGTGCCCTTGGTGGCCTGGCCGTGGGTTTTGGCCTGGTGCGCTGGCACGGGCTTACACACCGCCACGACCCCGGCTTTCAGCCGGTTCTCCTCAAGGTGATTCAGCCCACTGCGGAACCCTTCCAGATTGTCTGATTCCTCCCGCTAGTTTCTAACCTTATTGTTTGCACTGGAAAGAGAGTATGAAAACCATGATGCGATTTACCCAATCGATAGTTTTATTCCTGGGGTTGTTTGTTGCCAGCCTGGTGGTGGCAGCGGAACTGCCCGACTTTCAGGAGATTGTTAAGAAGAATTCCCCGGCGGTGGTGAAAATCATTGTCGAGCAGAGTGCCAAGAGAGCAAGTGCCGGACAGCCCGGGCCGGATGAGATGCCGGAGTACCTGCGCAGGTTCTTTGAATTCAGGGGAGCTCCACCCTCACAGGACCAGAGGATGGGTATGGGTTCCGGGTTTATCATTTCAAGTGATGGTTATATCCTGACCAATAACCACGTGGTAGAGGGCGCCGACAGTGTGCTGGTAAGGATGAACGACCGCCGGGAGTTTGATGCCCAGGTCATCGGCACTGACCCACGTTCCGACCTGGCTTTGCTGCGGGTAGAGGGCAAGGGTTTGCCGGTCCTGAAGTTGGCGTCCCATGACGATCTCGGGGTCGGCGAGTGGGTGTTGGCCATCGGTTCCCCATTTGGCCTGGACTATTCGGTAACAGCGGGCATTGTCAGCGCCAAGGGGCGCAGTCTTCCTACTGAACGCAATGAAAATTATGTGCCCTTTATCCAGACGGATGTGGCGATCAACCCGGGTAATTCGGGCGGGCCGCTATTCAATCTTGAGGGTGAAGTAGTGGGGGTCAATTCACAGATTTTTACCCGCAGTGGCGGCTCTATAGGCCTGTCATTCGCTATTCCCGCATCGGTGGTGCGTAATGTGGTTGCCCAACTCAAGGCAGATGGCAGGGTGACCCGGGGCTGGCTGGGTGTGAGTATCCAGGATGTGGACAAAAACCTGGCTGATTCCTTTGGCCTGCAACGCCCGCGCGGTGCACTGATCGCTGAGGTTTCGGATGAGAGCCCGGCTGGCAAGGCTGGCTTGCGCACGGGCGACGTTATTGTCACCTTCGACGGTAAGGATATTCCCACCTCTGCGGATCTTCCCCATGTGGTTGGTCTTATCGCCCCGGGCACTTCTGTACCGGTAGAAATTGTGCGCAACAAAAAGCGCAAGACGATCAAGGTTGAGGTTGGCGGGCTTGATGCCAATGACAGTTACACCCTGGCTGCGGGCAGTGTTGATGAAGGGCGCGGAGGTCGCATGGGCCTTGTGGTCGAGGATGTGAACGCAGAAAACCTGGAGCGTTTCGGAATTAATGGCGGTGTTGTGGTGCGAGAGGTCATTCCCGGCTCAGTGGCCGCAGAGGCGGGTATCAGGGTGGGAGACGTGATCACATTGATTGATACTACCCCGATTAAATCCGCTGCGGCTTTCGACGGAGCAGTGGATAAACTCAAGGGTGGGGGTTCGGTGCCACTGCGCTTGATCCGCCGTGGTTCTCCCCTGTTTATCGGTCTCAAACTACCGCAGTAAACTCAGCCAGGGGATGGGCTTGCCCAATGCCGCCATTGTCCCTGCCCGGCGTGGCGGTCACATCCCCGTTGGGGTACAATCGCGCGTTTTTTGGCGGTATGGTCAGGCGTTGTGCCTGGCTGACTGGCAGGAGTACAACGGGCCTGAATTGAGTGAGTGATCTCCGACACATCCGCAACTTTTCCATCATCGCGCATATCGATCATGGCAAGTCCACCCTGGCTGACCGTTTTATCCAGCACTGTGGGGGCCTGAGCGAGCGGGAGATGGATTCGCAGGTTCTCGATTCCATGGATATCGAGCGCGAGCGCGGTATTACCATCAAGGCCCAGAGCGTTACTCTGGATTACCAAGCCCGCGACGGGCAGGTCTATCAACTCAATTTCATCGATACACCAGGGCATGTGGATTTTTCCTATGAGGTGTCGCGCTCGCTGGCCGCGTGTGAAGGCGCTCTGCTGGTGGTTGATGCCGGCCAGGGAGTCGAGGCCCAGTCGGTAGCCAATTGCTATACTGCCATTGAGCAGGGGCTGGAAGTGCTTCCTATTCTCAACAAGATGGACCTCCCCCAGGCAGACCCTGACCGGGTCAAGCTGGAGATTGAGGAAATCATTGGCATTGATGCCACTGAGGCCTGCCAGGTCAGTGCCAAGTCTGGTCTTGGCATCGAGGATGCGCTGGAGTGCATTGTAGAGCATATTCCGCCACCGGAAGGTGATCGTGAGGCGCCGTTACAGGCACTCATTATTGACTCCTGGTTCGATAATTATCTCGGTGTTGTGTCACTGGTGCGAGTAAAGCAGGGTGTACTGCGCAAACGGGACAAGATCGCTACCAAATCCATTGGCAAGGCACACCAGGTCGACCAGGTGGGTATATTTACGCCCAAGCGGGTGGAGCAGGATAAACTACAGGCCGGTGAGGTAGGTTTTATTGTGGCCGGTATCAAGGATATTCACGGTGCCCCGGTGGGCGACACCTTGATACATGCCAAGGATCAGGACGTTGCGGCACTGCCGGGCTTCAAGCGCGTTAAGCCAATGGTTTATGCGGGTATTTTCACCATTTCCTCAGATGATTATGAGGATTTCCGGGAAGCCCTGGCGAAATTGACACTGAATGACGCCTCCCTGTTTTATGAACCGGAAACATCCGATGCGCTCGGTTTTGGTTTTCGTTGCGGCTTTCTGGGCTTGCTGCACATGGAGATTATCCAGGAGCGCCTGGAACGCGAGTACGACCTGGATCTCATTACCACAGCACCCACGGTAATTTATGAGATAGTGAAAAAGAATGGCGAGGTTATCCAGGTTGATAATCCTTCCGCTTTACCCGATGTGGGCGAGATTGAGGAAATGCGCGAGCCTATTGCACGCTGCAATATCCTCGTGCCACAGGACTACCTGGGCAATGTAATTACCCTTTGCGTGGATAAGCGCGGTACACAGAAGGATATGCAATTTCTCGGCGCCCAGGTGTCTGTGGTCTACGATATTCCGATGGCAGAGGTGGTGCTGGACTTTTTTGACCGCTTGAAGTCTGTGAGCCGTGGTTACGCCTCACTCGATTACAGCTTCGAGCGCTTTGAAGCCGCCAATCTTTCTCGTCTGGATGTGCTTATCAACGGTGAGCGGGTGGATGCACTGGCGATTATCGTTCACCGTGATCACGTGCAGCACCGCGGCAGGGTGCTGACCGAAAAAATGAAAGAATTGATTCCAAGACAGATGTTTGATGTGGCTATTCAATCAGCCGTAGGCGGAAAGATCGTGGCGCGGCAGACGGTGAAGGCGCTGCGCAAAAATGTTACCGCCAAGTGCTATGGCGGTGATGTTAGCCGCAAACGCAAACTACTGGAAAAGCAAAAAGCAGGAAAAAAGCGCATGAAGCAGGTTGGGCGAGTGGAAATTCCCCAGTCCGCATTTCTCGCAGTACTCAAGGTGGATGGCTGATAAGTGGACGCAATGACAATAGATTT
>CBDTVJ010000422.1:0-4138 GCA_965363655.1 uncultured Halieaceae bacterium
TGTTTTCAGGTGACTGGTTTGTACCCAACGGTTGCGGTAGTGCACCTTGCCCTTGTCAAAGTAGAGGGCGTGGATCATGCCGTCGCCGTCCAGCGGATAGACATAGTGTATCGGCTCATACACGGTATTTGCGCCGTTGCGCATGAAGGCGCCGACCAGGTTTTCGGGAACCTTGCCTTCTATATGCAGGTCGGGTGCGTCAAAATCTCGCTCTTCGTCAATTGGCGCGTAGTTGCCCTGCAGGTAGGGGAAGCGGCTCAGGTCCATCAAATTCTCCAGGCTATTTTATAAATGGAACAGGAGCCGATATTACTGATTTCCCTATATTAAAAACAGGACTGACTGTTTTTAACTGCAGAAAACATGATCCAGATCAATTTTCCTTTCCAGGCCTTATTTCAGACCTGCGCTGCACAGAAATTGGATTCAGTGACTGGACGCATAGAGGCGGGGATGCCTGAGGTGTGATGACTTATACGCTCGACTAAATATAACTCTCGACTTTCTATATCAATCCGTGTATGGTCCCGCACAGCTCGAAAAAGTCATATATTTACGTCCGACCGTTCGCAGTCTTCTTCGTAACACTCGTCCTGCAGATTCTAAATTTAAGTCATATTTTGATGCTAATAACGCCTCTTGAGGGCGCAACTACGTTTAAAATTTCAGGATACTATTATGTCTAAAGTTAAAGGAACCGTTAAATGGTTCAACGAATCAAAAGGTTTTGGTTTCATTGAGCAGCAGTCTGGCCCGGATGTGTTTGCACATTTCAGCGCGATTGTTGGTGATGGCTTCAAAACCCTTGCTGAAGGTCAGCAGGTAGAATTCGACGTCACCGATGGCCAGAAAGGCCCACAGGCTGAGAATATTTCTGCTGTCTAGTCAGTAAGCAGTTTTAAGGAAGGGGCAAGTCCATAAGGGCTTGCCCCTTTTTTATTGTTTTCAGAACACTGCTCAAGCGCAAGCTGTAATTCCTGGCGATTTGTCTCTCGGCAGTACCGAAAATCTGAACCGTAGCCGTCTTTACCCGTGGTGGGTGTTGCACAGGGTGATGCAGTAAAGCTAATCTCTATGGCCCAGAAAGCAATCGTGTGACTGTTCGCGTACTTCCTCCAGTGGTAACAACCGCTTATGAAATTTATCCTGTCTACTTCTTTCAGTAGCGTCTCTCATCTGACGCAGTTGGCTCCCGTGGCCGATACGCACGATTGGCACGCGATGTCGTTCTCTGATCACGTGGTCAATCCGGAAAGTATCGATACACCTTATCCTTACACCGAAGATGGCAGTCGACGTTGGCCTCCCTACACCGACTGGCCGGATCCCTGGGTGATGATCGGTGCCCTGGCCACAATCACTGAACGGCTGCGTTTCACCAATAATATTTTCGTGCTGCCTATGCGCAGCCCCTTTTTGGTGGCCAAGGCGATCAGCACGGCGGCGATTGTGTCCAACAACAGGGTGACACCGGCCATCGGGGTAGGGTGGTCCGGTGATGAGTTTTCACTAATGCAGGCGGATTTCAAAACCCGTGGCAAACGCACCGATGAAATGTTGGAGATTATGCGCCTGCTATGGACAGGGGAACTGGTCAGTTATCAGGGAGAGCACTACCAGTTTGATGCCCTGGAAATGAACCCGGCTCCCAGCGAGTACATTCCAATCTGGATTGGCGGTATTTCAAAGCCAGCGATGCGCCGTGCTGCGCGACTGGGAGATGGCTGGGTCACCGATCTGCAGAGCAGTGAGGAAATCATAGGCAGTATTGAACAGATAAAGGTCTGGCGAGCGGAGTATGGTCGCGAGCAGCAGCCCTTCGATATTATGGCCACGCCCTCGGATGCCTGGGATGTCGACGGCTATAAACGTTTGGAAGACGCGGGGGTTACTCATATCCTGACCATGCCCTGGCCGTTTTACCACGGCGAGACTGACGAGTTGGATAAGAAGATAGACAGCGTGAAGCGTTACGCCGACGATATTATCAGTCAGTTTTCCTGAAGGGAGAGAATACTAGGCGGGCAGCGCTGCTTCCTCATGCGCTTTCCAGGCTTCCAGCAGCGGCCTGGTATCGCGCTGCCAGGGATGAAACCCGTCGCGAAAATATTCTTTATAGGCGGGCCAGACCCTGCGCAGAATACCACCTTTGAAAAACAGGAATTTCCATCCCTGCCACCACCGGCGTGGGCTCCAGCATTTGTCATCCTTGCGCAGCATATGGATCAGGCCCACCAGGACATCCATTAACAGAAACGTCGTCGCACCCCGCATTGCTCGTTTGCGCAGCGCTTCTGACCCGCCGACAGCCCGAAAGACGTCGAAGGCTACTGCCTTGTGCTCCATTTCCTCGGCGGCATGCCAATTCCACAATTCCTGCATGACGGGCTCGGCCAAACCGGTCATGGGATTGTCATCGGCCAGGGCAGATTCCGCCATGATCGCGGTGATGTGTTCAAAAGCGGCGGTGGTTGCCAGTCGTTCCAGGGGTGACAGCATTTTGTAGGCGCGCTTGATATTCTTTTCCAGTCGGCCTTCCATCTTTGCCAGGTCGTAACCGCGTTGTTCGCACAGTGTCTCATTGTAGCGCTGGTGTTCGCGGCGATGAAAGCCCTCCTGGCCACAGAAGCCGCGAATCTCTTCGTTCAGCTTAGGGTCATCTATCTGGTCGGAGAAATGGCGCACACTGTCGATGAAAAACTTCTCGCCCAGCGGGAAGGTAATCGACATGGCATTGAACCAGGCGGTTTTGAAGGCGTCATTGTCAAACCAGTCCCGCTTCAGGGAGCTGGCGATATCATATTCCCGGTCCCTGGGATTTATGGAAACATCTGCGGGGGTCTGTGACAGGCAAGGCATAACAATCCACTCCGGTAGGCTGATGGTTGCATAAATCGATAGTGTTCCAGTTTAGTGTCTTTACTCGCGATTACACTGGTTATTTATGGCCAAAAGCCGGTGCAATCGAGCTTATGCAGGTTTTTAGCCCATCCCTCCCCACGCGCGGGGCATTTGCATGTTCAATCTCTCCAGGCCGCCATTAACCCCTAAAATTTCCCCGGTGACATAGCTGGCCGCAGGAGAGCACAGGTAGAGTGCGCCCAGGGCGATGTCTTCAACTTCTCCCAGCCTGGCCATAGGAGTGAGATCCACCATGGTCTTTTCGATCTGGGGTGTGAGCACGGTGTTCAGGGCGTCCGTTTTGGTAGAGCCTACGGCAATGGCATTGACCCGTACTTTCGGTGCAAACTCCTGCGCCAGTTCCTGGGTGAGCAGGGACAGCGCGCCCTTGGCCGTGCCGTAAGCCGCGAAGCAGGGGGTTGGTTTGTGGCCGGCGATAGAGGATATGTTCAGGATCGCCCCCTCGCCCACGGCCTCTACCATCAGCGGCGCGCAGATGCGGGACATCTCAAAAGCGGTACTGACGTTGAATCGAAAGGCGCCTTCGAATTCCCTGGCTGTGGTTTGCGCCACGGGCTTGGGTGGGAAGCCCCCGGCGTTGTTGACCAGCAGGTCGATGCGCCCAAATGCTTCCATGGCGCGGTCAGCCAGGTTCTGCAACTGCGCGTAGTCCAATACGTCAGTTGGCACCACCACGGCCTTGCGACCCAAGGCGGCGACGTCCTGTGCCACTTGCTCCAGGTCTGCTTCGGTGCGTGACCCGATGACCACATCGGCGCCCGCCTCGGCAAAACTGCGAGCTATGCTGGCTCCTATGCCCTTGCCCGCTCCTGTAATGATGGCGACTTTTCCATCCAGTCTGAACTTGTCCAGTATTGACATTCGTTTCTCCCGGTTAGTTACAGCGAGGGTTCGCAGGGGAATGGATTGGCCCCTGGAATCTTGGCGGCGTGTTGCGATCAATGAACTGCAACAGTGGGCCGATCACGTTATTGGATTCGTCGTCGTCGGTGACGATATCCACATGGCCAACCCATGAGCACTGAAGTGTGTCATATAAAATAGTAAACAGACAACGAACCGTTTTTCATTTTCACCGGTAAGGCCTTCATTGACCCATGCAAACCCGGACTTTTAATACACGCCAGTGCGAACATGACGTACACTCACGGCGGTCAACTTGGAGGAATAATAATGAAACGCAGAGAATTTCTAGGTTACAGCGGATTGGGTGCAG
>CBDTVJ010000423.1:0-4132 GCA_965363655.1 uncultured Halieaceae bacterium
CTTGTCTGATGTTGCCAACCGGGAAATGCTGCGGGAGCTGGCACAGGTATACCTACTGAAGAAGGACTACGCTGCAGCTGTACAGGCGCTTGAGCAGGTGCTGGCCATCGACCTGCTGCCTGCAACGACCGACTTTTTGTTGTTGGCCCAGGCTAACTACCACCTGCGCAATTACGTGGCGGTGGTCGCGGCCCTGGATAAAATTGAGCAGAGCGGCCTGACGCTGGATCCGGCGCAGCTGCGCCAGGCGCTGGCCCTGTACTACCAGGCAGGTGCTTACGCCCAGTGCGAGCGCATATTGCAGCGACTACTGGAGGTGGAGCCCAATGAGCCCAGGCACTGGCATCTGCTGGCCTCGGTTTACCTGCAACAGGACAAGAAACGCCAGGCGCTGGACCAATTGACGCTGGCGCGACGCAAGGGCGTAGCCTTTAGTGATGACGATGTTTTATTGCTGGCAGACCTTTACGCGGTCAACGAAAACCCCTACGACGCCGCAGAAACTATTACCGCAGCGCTGCAGCGGCAGGAGCTGGAGGGTAATGGCGCAAACTACCGCAAGCTGTTCGAATTCTGGTTCCAGGCCAGGGAGCCTGCCAAGGCGCGGCAAGCCTTGAGCCAGGCCGCGAAGTTGAGTGGCGACACAGAATTGTATCTGTACCTGGCACAACTGCAGATGGAAGAGCGTGACTGGGCTGCCATGCAGCAGACCATGCTGTCCGCCTGTGGCCAGCAGTTACAGGACCGTTTTGTGGGCCGGGCCAACCTGCTGATGGGTATAAGCCAGCTGAAATTGCGTGACACCGATGGCGCGCGGCGATCATTTATCAACGCTACCCTGATAGGCGGCGTTAATTCACAAGCTGCCCAGTGGCTGAAATTTATGGAAGCGGCACCTGCGACCCAGGAGGAAATACGCCGTATCGTGGGCATCTGTTATGGCAGCAGTGACAAGCGTTTGAAGAGCGCAGGTACTTCACGCAATGCGCAAAGTGCGGATGACCTGTTGCAGACAAAGACAGTCCCGCCCATACACCTGTTTACTGCCGAATACCGGGAGCCACTGGCAGAGCTGGTAAGCTCGCTTCGCTCACGCCTGGTGAAAATGAACATCAGCCTGGTGAAGGCGGGGGGCACGGTTGAAGGCCCCGTCCACCTCCTGTTCTCACCAGACGTGAAGGGGGAACTGTCCGAGGAAGGCAGTTGGCGCATAGGGCTGCCGACCAAGGGCTCTGTTAGTGGTAAAGGCCGCTTCAGAAGTCGCAGCGAGGGTGAATTCAAATGTGCTTATATGACGTATGCAGGAGCACCGCAGGAGCTGCCAATGGTTTTTAAACGTTTGGTTGCAGCAGTCCAGGCATCGGAATATACCGCGACAGGAGAGGTGCGTATGCTGCTGAGTCAGGATAGTGCTGATTCGAGCCCTAAGTTCGAATGGCAGATAGGAATCCAGTAGCTTTATTGCGGGGCTCTAGTGTGGTGCCTCGTACCAGATGCCACCGCGTTACCCCACAAGGTACCCAAAACAACGGGAAGCAGTGCTCTTGCAAGTACTTTCATAGCTGACTCTTATGCTTCCTGCGTTGCGTCGAGGCGTTGTACCAGTGTGCGTGCATCCAGTATGGCCCCATCAATATAGCCCACAGTGCGGCAATCGCCAATCCGGTCGACGGCAATACCACTGTCTGCGAGTTGCTTCTCCAGCGAGTTGTCGCCCTCGGCGCCCATGGCAATGATGACTTGTTTGCAGGCTACTTCTTCACGTGTCCCGTCGAGGTCGAAGTGCACTGAGCGGGAACCGATCTCACAGTTGGCCACATTGCGTTCAATCCTGGTGCCGTGCTCTCTCAGCAGGTGTAAAACCCTGGCGCGCCGCACAATGGACAGTTCGGCTCCCAGGGAGGGTCCAGGCTCCAGTATGGTCACCTTGCGGCGCCGTTCTACCAGGTATTCGGTTAGTTCTAACCCGACCAGTCCTCCGCCGATGACAACCACCTCATCGGGTATGGGCATCCACAATTTGCTCAGGAAACGCATGAGGGTGATGTTGCGCATCATCTGGCTCAGGCGGGCGGCGAAGAGCATCAGTTGGTACAGGGGGTTGAGCTTGGCAATTGCCTCCGGGTCGCTGCCGAACAGGACGCCGCGCAGTTGATCCCCGTCAAACACATGGCGTTGGTCTTTGCCGGGGAAGGGCGGTGCGTTGCGCAGCGCACCCGTAGCGAGAATCACGTGATCAGGCTGCGCGGCAACGATATCCTGCGCGGTAGCTGTCCTGCCCATTGAAATGGCGATAGGCAGGTTTTTTACCGCTTTGGCGAGGTAGTGCACAAGGCGCTCGTTCGGTTCATAGGCAAGGCCAGCGATACGCGCAGTGCCACCCAGATCCTTATCCTTTTCCCAAAGGCTCACTTTGTGGCCTTTTTCGGACAGCATTCTTGCCGCCTCCATCCCTCCCGGGCCTCCGCCCACCACCAGTATGTTCTGGCTGTCGCTGCTGCGGGCGAGTATGTCGCCTTCGTATTCACGGCCCATGCTGTGGTTTACCGCACAGCACATGGGTTTGTTGATAAAAATCTGGCTGACGCAGATGTAGCAATAGATGCACGGGCGCACAGTGTCGGCCTCGCCTGCCAGGAGTTTTTGGGGCAGGTCAGGGTCTGCCAGTAATTTGCGCCCCATGGCAAGGAAATCGAAATCTCCGGCACCGATATGGCGGTCGCCAATCTCTGCTTCGATTCTGCCAACGCCGATCACGGGAATAGTGACGGCCGCTTTGACCGCCTTGGCAAATCCTGTAAAGCCGCCCGGTTCATGTACCAGGGGTGCCTCGGTAAATGCGATCGCGTGAGAGATGTTGCCATAGGCACTGACATCGATGGCATCGGCACCCGCCTGTTCACATAGAGTGGCGGACACTAAGCAGTCGGCCAGTTCAATGCCGCCCTCGGTGCGATATTCTTTAGCGTCCAGGCGGACCAGAATGGGGAAGCCAGGGTCAGTTGCAGCACGCACGGCTGTTATTACTTCGGTCAAAAAGCGTGCGCGGTTTTCCCGGGACCCTCCGTAGTCATCAGTGCGCTTGTTGGTATAGGGCGATAGAAACGCCGCTAGCAGGTAGCCGTGGCCAGCGTGAATCTCGACACCGTCAAAGCCCGCTATTTTTGCTCTTGCGCTGGCTGCGGCGAAACCGGACACGAGCTCGGCGATGTCCTGCCGGGTCATTTCGTAATACTGCGGCCCCTTGCCATCTGGTCCTGCAGATTTGATGAAGTGACCGATCTCTTCCTGTGTCAGTACCTTGAACATGTCGCTGCCGGTGGGAGACAGGGGGGAGGGTATGGGAATTGCTCGTCCGGCGACGGTATCTTCCTGGGCCATTTTGCCGCCGTGGTTCAGTTGCGCCACGATTTTCGCGCCGTGCGCGTGTACGCGCTCGGTCAGCTCCGTCAGGCCGGGCAGGAATTCATCCATTGAAAAACCCACAGTGTTGGGCATGGTGGCGCCATTGGGGTAACAGGCCGCTGAGGTTTCCAGAATCAATAATCCTGCCCCACCTTTGGCGCGCGCCTCGTAATAGGCGATCAACCGTTCGCTGCAATGACCGTCCACCTTTGCGAAGTTTGAGCCCATGGCGGCGAGTACTATGCGGTTGCGCAGTTCCAGGCCTGCAATCTTGCCCGGCGAGAGAAGGTGGCGGTATTGTTGTGACATAGCGCTTTCCAGTCCTAGGTGAGGGAGGTGCCTGGATAATGATAGGGCCGGCCAGGAAAAGTTACAGAACGCCATAAGCCAGAATTGTTAACATCAGCGCTCTGGTTCGTCGCCTGGTGCGCGACATAGGCCTGAAGCAGGCCAGGGCGGCCTGTAGCATCCGGAAAAAGCCTATTTGAGGCCATTGGACTTGGCCTGATAGTGTTGTAATATTTACGCCGACAACAGCGGGTGAAGTAGTATGATAATAACTCCCGTATGCCCGCGGGAGTGTTAAACCCCCAGCTCAGCCAGATATAAATATAACGCTAAAAATGGATGGTCAAATGAAGAAAAAACTGCTCGCCTGTGCAATTCTTGCCGCCACCAGCTCGCAAGTCCACGCTTTCAAATTCGATACCGACAGAGACTGGCAGAT
>CBDTVJ010000424.1:0-4128 GCA_965363655.1 uncultured Halieaceae bacterium
AGCGGATCGCGTACAATAGCGCTCCCAAACTGAGGCAAGCGCGTGCATACACTAGATTTCCCACAACTTGAATCCGTCGAGAAAATCGAACAGGGGTTCGAGTCTTTTGGCTATATTTGCAGCCGTAAAATAGCCACCGCCGTCTTCCTGGCCTTCCAGCTACGCAAGCCGGTACTGGTAGAAGGCCCTCCGGGTGTGGGGAAAACAGAGCTGGCTAAAACGACCGCATTGTTGCTGGATACACCGCTCATACGCCTGCAATGTTACGAGGGCCTGGACGAAGCCAAGGCGCTGTACGAATGGAAATACGGCAAGCAATTACTGTATACACAGGTTCTCAAGGAGAAACTCGGCGACCTGCTGCAGGGCGCTAAAGGCCTGGCAGAATCCGTTGAACGATTACACCAGTTTGGTGATATTTTTTATTCGGAGGACTTCCTGGAACCACGTCCATTGCTGAAAGCAATGCAGCAGGAGAAAGGCGCGATCCTCCTCATCGATGAAGTGGACAAATCTGATTACGAATTCGAGTCGCTATTATTGGAGATTCTTTCCGACTACCAGATTTCCATTCCGGAAATTGGCACGGTAAAGGCCCGCACGACCCCCATGGTATTCCTGACCAGTAACAACACGCGGGAAATTTCCGATGCCCTCAAGCGTCGCTGCCTGCACCTGTATATACCGTTTCCCACCGTTGAACTAGAGGAGCGTATTATTCGCAGCCGCGTGCCGGATGTAGACGAGCAACTGCGCTACCAACTGGTGGAATTTGTGCACTCGCTGCGCCAATTGGACCTGAAGAAAATTCCCGCCATTTCGGAAACTATTGACTGGGCCCGCAGCCTGCTGCTGCTCCACGCAGATCAGCTGGAAGAAGACCTGGTGCGCAGCACACTGAATGTACTACTGAAATTTGAGGAGGATATTGAAGCAACCGATAATGAATTGCGCGGCCTGGTGCGAGACAGCCGCGCCGGCCAGAATGCCGATTAAGCGCATCAGCGCGCAGCAAACGACCCAGCATGCCGTCAAACCTTGTCAACTTTATTCAGGTGCTACGCACTCATGACGTAAGGATTTCCCCTGCGGAAACGCTGGACGCGGTAGACGTTGCCGCCACCCTGGGTTATTCCAATCGCAGCCTGCTGCGCGATGGCCTGGCGATGACACTGGCCAAGACGCCGGAAGAAGAAATCATTTTCCTGCAGTGCTTCGACCGCTTCTTTAAACATGAACTCGCCGACTTTTCGACGCATGAAACAGAGGATGCCGCAGACCAGCAAGCAGAGGCTCCCGCAACGGGTACCAATGGTGACAGCGACGGCTCCGCATCGGATACCGACACGACTCCAGCTGCAGCACTGGAAATTGCCGCCCAGGACAACCAGGAACTGCAATCACTGCTGGAAACCCCACTGATGCAAAGCCTGTTGAACAACAATCGCAATGAACTGACCCTGGCCATGAACCAGGCCGGAGAACGTGTGGGCCTGCAACAGATCCAGATGTTCACCCAGAAGGGCCAGTTCACGCGGCAGATCCTCAATGCCATGGGTGAAGAACAACTCCGCAATACGGTCATCGAACTGGAGCGGGCTGCAAGCCCCGCACTGCCGGTACTGCAGCGCTACCGGGATATCCTGCGGGAGCAGGTACGCGACTACGTTGAGCGGGAGTACCTACTGCATGCCGAAGGTAAGACACGGCAGTTCATGGACGACATCCTGGCCAAGACCCGACTGAACAACATCGAACACGTGTATCTGCACAAGGTGCAGGAACTGATCCGCAAAATGGCGAAAAAACTGGCCAGCCGTCACTCGCGTAAGCGCCGGCAACTGAAGCGCGGCCAATTGAATATGGCGAAGACCATGCGCAAGGGCATTCCCAATGATGGTGTGATGTTCAATACCTACTGGCGGCGCGTACAAAAGGAAAAGCCGCAGATTCTGGCGGTCTGCGATGTGAGTGGCTCGGTTGCGGCATATGCAAAGTTTCTCTTACTTTTTCTTTACAGTTTGCAAGACGTACTACCCAAGGTGAGGAGTTTCGCATTTTCAAGTCATTTAGGCGAAGTTAGTGCTTTTTTCGATGAATATCCTGTAGAAAAAGCCATTGAACTGGTAAACTGGAAGTATGGAGGCGCTACCGATTATGGGAATAGTTTCATGGACTTCGCGAAACTGGCTATGGATGATATCAATAGTAATACCACAGTCATTATTCTCGGGGACGCCCGCAATAACAACGGCGATCCAAAACTGGAAATTATGCAGAGCATCTATCAACGTTCACGCCAGGTCATCTGGCTTAATCCTGAATCACGGAGGGCATGGGGCACAGGTGATTCGGAGATGCTACGCTACCAAAGCGCCTGTCATTTTGCCGCCGAATGCAATAACCTTACGCAGCTGGAACGTATCGTTGACCAACTCCTGAAGAGCACCCGATAACCCCATGGCCTATACCTGCAAAGATTGCAGCTACCGCGGAAGGACAAGTGGTCATACCGGAGAGTGCCCGGCCTGTGGCTCCCATAACCTGCAGAAGGGCCAATTGATCGTTAAGGAACAACCTCAATCCGGAAAATGGCGCCTCGTTGTCCTGGTCCTGCTCTGGGGCTATTTATTATCCATGATTGCCTGGAAGATACTCCCCTGAACTTAAGTGCTGAACATATTCCGTTTCCCTGTTCACTGCTGGAGCTGGTGCTGAACCGCTATACGCTGGCGCGTGCGCCTGGCAGCGATGCACATGGGATGGAATTGGATGAGCTACTGGGCTACCTGAAAAATACTGACAACTTCACGCTATCTCCGTGGATGGCCATCGTCAACCAGACAGAGGCGATCGGTGATCCCGCCGTCCCCACGTCGGATCAAAGCGCCATCCTGCGCTGGCTGGGTGAAGCCATGGAGAACTGGGAACAGCAATTCCCGTTGGAAGACCCCCTCGCTGCCAAGGTTCGTCAGCTCAAGCCCCTGGCCGCAGCCTTTGCCATTCTCGATCCTGAGTTCCTGGTGCCAGGTGCTCATCCACTGCACTTATTACTCGACAGTATCCAGGCACGTGGTATCGGCTGGCAATCCCACCTGGACCGCGTGGGCAAAATACTGGAAAAGCAGGTCTCAGCCGCGGTAGACAGTGCCCGGGAATGGTTTGACGACAACTCAGTTGACCTGGCGGATATCTTTGAGGAATTTTCCACAGCGGCGGAACGCGATAAGTCGCGGGCACAGCGCATGGCACAACGTGTCATCGAAACGGAAACCGGTAAAGTCAAGACAGCGGCAGCAAAACTGGAAGCGGCGAAGATGATTAATGCATCGCTGCAGAAATACGCGGTGCCGTCCGAAATCGGCGATTTTCTTAAGGGCCCCTGGTATTCCAGTGCGCAATTGCTGTACCTGAAATTTGGTGTCGATTCGCAGCAGTGGCAGCAAATGTCCACCACCACCGAGACCCTGCTCGACTCATTGCAACCGCTTGAGGAGGCGGAGGAAGAACGCCGCCAGTACGTCTTCGATGCCGTCACACAGCTGCCAAAGGAAATGCGACGCTGGCTGCTAAGCCTGCACCACGATACAGAAGCGGTAAATGAAGCCATGGGACTGGTCGAGTTCGCCCACCTGCGCATTCTTCGCAGACAGACGCTTGAACTGGAACACATCTTCCCGATACCTACAGCCGATGACCAGGGCGCAAAGGAAAATGCAGAATTTCCCAACTTCCTCCAACACTGGGAGGAGGGCCAGTGGTTCAGCGTGGACAGGGGCGACGGCGCTCCCCTGCGAGCGCAGCTGATTCTAAAAGTAGAATCCGCCCAGCAGCTGCTGTTCACCAATATGGCTGGCATAAAGGTGTTGCAGCTTAGCTACGGAGAGTTCATCGAGCTGTTCGATCAGGACAAGGTCACCCCCCTGCACCATGGGGCGAGTTTCAGTGTGAGCCTGGCTAACGCCTCAGGCATCAAGTCAGCCGAAATGCTCAACGCCTTTATTCATACGCAGCCTGGCATCGAGCCAGCACCTGAGCCAGAACCAGCACCTGAGCCTGAGCCTGAGCCTGAGCCAGAACCAGAACCAGAACCAGAACCAGAACCAGAACCAGAACCAGAACCAGAAC
>CBDTVJ010000425.1:0-4128 GCA_965363655.1 uncultured Halieaceae bacterium
GCCCCGCACATCGACGCTATCGGGTTCATAGCAAGAAGTAATTATGGACGTATTTTTCTTTCATCTCAAAGGCTTAGGCGTATTTGTTAAAATTTTACTAATCTTTGTAGGAGACTGGTCTTTAAAGTAACATAGTCGACCCCAATACAGAACGTATGGGCAGGTCAGGGGGAACAATTTCGCCAAATTGATCGCGCGCCACCGCCCCTGGGCTGCGCTGGCTGGGTCCAGTCCGGCCTGGCCATTCATTCGACGCAACAACCATGAGTCAGCAACTACGAGCAGGAAGCAAGTTTATGAGCGATATCAAGCATCACCCCCTGATTATCCTGGGCAGCGGCCCGGCGGGCTACACGGCGGCAGTCTATGCCGCACGCGCCAATCTTGCGCCGGTGGTCATCACCGGTATTCAACAGGGAGGCCAGCTAACTACCACAACCGAGGTAGAAAACTGGCCCGGCGGCGCACACGACCTGCAGGGCCCACAATTGATGCAGCAGATGCAGGAGCATGTTGAGCGCTTTGATGCGCAGGTTGTCTTCGACCATATCGAAGAAGTCGATCTTAACGCACGCCCTATGCTGCTCAAAGGCACGGCTACCTACAGCTGTGACTCCGTGGTTATCGCCACTGGCGCCTCGGCCCAATATCTCGGCCTGCCCAGCGAAGAAGCCTTTGCCGGCAAGGGTGTCAGTGCCTGTGCCACCTGTGACGGTTTCTTCTATCGCAACCAGAAGGTCGCCGTGATCGGCGGCGGCAATACCGCGGTGGAAGAGGCGCTCTACCTGTCCAATATCGCGTCGGAAGTCGTGCTGGTACACCGTCGTGATGCCCTGCGCTCAGAAAAAGTGCTGCAGGACCGCCTGTTTGCCCGGGAAAAGGAAGGCAAGGTCACCATCATGTGGGACCATACACTGGAAGAAATAGTGGGCGATGACAGCGGCGTAACTGGTATGCGGGTAAAGTCGGTAAAGGATGACTCGATTTCAGATATCGATCTTGCCGGCGTTTTCATTGCGATTGGTCACAAGCCCAATACGGATATTTTTGCCGGGCAGCTCGACATGAAAGACGGCTACCTGACTATCCACAGCGGTACTGGTGGCAATGCGACGGCAACCAGCCTGCCCGGCGTGTTTGCCGCCGGTGATGTCGCCGATCATATTTACCGGCAGGCAGTGACCTCCGCCGGCTTCGGCTGTATGGCGGCACTGGATGCGGAGAAATACCTGGACGCACTTTAATCCGGGTCTACTATAATCCGGGTCTACTATGCGAACCATCCCGCGCCTTGACCGCGACAGTGATTTCCCCCCTTCCTGCGAGGCGCTGGAGGAGCCCAATGGGCTAATTGCCGTCGGCGGCGGCCTGTCGTCCCAGCGCCTGCTGGCAGCGTATAGCAGGGGCATCTTCCCCTGGTACGAGGAACCACAGCCCATCCTGTGGTGGACACCTGATCCCCGCTCAGTACTGTTACCCCAGGAACTGCATATTTCGCGCTCCCTGCACAAAACCCTGCGCAGCAACGCCTTCCACCTGTCCGTGGATAGTCACTTTACCCGCGTCATGCGTGAGTGCGCCCAACTGCGCGGGGATGGCCTGGGAACATGGATAGATGAGCCAATGACGGCGGCCTACAGCCTGTTGCAGCAACAGGGCTTTGCCCACTCAATCGAAGTGCTGGATGATGAAGGATCGCTTGTTGGCGGCCTCTACGGAGTCGCCCTGGGGCGTGTGTTCTTTGGTGAGTCCATGTTCAGCAATACCTCCAATGCATCCAAGGTGGCACTGGTCGCCCTGGTTGAGATCATAAAGCAGGGCGATTTCCATATGATCGATTGCCAGGTGGAAAGCGACCACCTGAACTCACTGGGTGCCCGCAATATCAGCAGGCTGGACTTCGAGCGACGTCTTGCCCAAACTGTCCATGACGATAACGACGCCGGAATATGGCAATTGCCGGCCACTTGTGGAGAGTTACTGTGACCTCATCCATGCGGGATCTAAAGGTCTATACGACCTATCCCCATAGCTGCAGTTACCTTGAAGACCAGGAAGCGACCACCCTGTTTGTCGACCCGCGCCAGGCGGTTGACAAGAATCTTTACAGCAAACTGTCGGTGCTGGGCTTCAGGCGCAGCGGTAATCACATCTATCGCCCCCACTGCACGCACTGTGATGCCTGCATTCCCGCCCGTATTCCAGTGGAGCAATTCCAGCTGCGGCGCAGCCAGCGGCGCGTACGGCAGCGCAATCGCGACTTGATGGTCCTGCCCTGCAACGATATTCGTGACGACGAGGCTTTCGATCTGTACCACCGCTACGTCAGCCTGCGCCATGCTGATGGGGATATGTATCCACCGGAACGCTCGCAGTACGAAGCCTTCCTCAACAATGCCTGGGATTGCACGCGATATTACCGCTTCTATGACAAGGGAGTGCTGATCGCGGTAGCCGTGGTGGATCAACTGGAGGACGGCCTGTCGGCTATCTATACATTTTTTGACCCCGCTGCTGACAAGCGCAGTCTCGGTGCCTTCGCCATTCTCTGGCAAATAGAAAAGGCGCTGGAGCTGGAGCTGGATTACCTGTACCTGGGATACTGGATCAGGGGCTGCCGTAAAATGTCCTACAAGTCCGACTACCGGCCGCTGCAGGTTTACGTCAACAGCCGTTGGACCACGCTCCTCTAGCACCCGCCTGAGCAATGCAGCCACGCATTCCTATCAAAAACAGCCTTCAGAACTGCCACAGATTACGCTAGCGCTTGCTGCAACTTTCAGGCAATATGCTGCCCTCTTTTTAGTGGAGAATACTGCCTGATGGCAAAAGAAGACCAGATCGAAATGGAAGGCGAGGTGATAGACACCCTGCCCAACACCACATTCCGCGTAGAGTTGGAAAACGGCCACGTTGTGACTGCCCACATCTCTGGCAAGATGCGCAAGAACTACATCCGTATTCTGACCGGCGACAAGGTGCGCGTGGAACTAACCCCTTACGACCTGACCAAGGGGCGTATTACTTACCGCGAAAGGTAAACCGAATCAGCTCTCCTGCAATTCGGCTTCTTCCTCTTCCACAGTAACTTCCAGTTTGTTATCCGCCTTGTTCAGGCGGACCAATGCTGTGCCCCCGGATTGCGCCAGGGAACCGAATAGCACCATTTCCGCCAGTGGCTTCTTGATGTGCTCCTGGATGATGCGCTCCATTGGCCGCGCGCCCATGTGAATATCGTAGCCCGTCTCTACCAGCCACAAACGGGCGTCCTCATCGACATCGATGGTAACCCTCTTCTCGTCCAGCTGGCTTTGCAGCTCGGTGAGGAACTTGTCGACCACGGTGAGGATAACGTCCTCCCCAAGAGGCTGGAACTGCACCACGCTGTCCAGGCGGTTACGGAATTCCGGGGTAAACGTCTTGGTGATAGCTTCCATGCCATCGGTACTGTGGTCCTGGCTGGTGAAGCCGATAGAGCGGCGACTGATACTTTCAGCGCCCGCGTTGGTGGTCATCACCAGGATCACATTGCGGAAATCCGCTTTGCGGCCGTTGTTATCGGTCAGCGTACCGTGATCCATCACCTGCAGTAACAGGTTGAACACTTCCGGATGCGCTTTTTCTATCTCATCGAGCAGCACTACCGCATGGGGGTGCTTGGTGACTGCATCGGTCAGCAGGCCACCCTGGTCAAAGCCCACATAGCCCGGAGGAGCGCCGATAAGGCGCGACACAGTGTGCCGCTCCATGTACTCGGACATGTCAAAACGGATCAGTTCCAGTCCCAGGATACGCGCCAACTGGCGAGTGACTTCTGTTTTACCAACCCCGGTGGGGCCCGCCAGCAGGAAGGAACCGATGGGTTTCTCCCCTGCCCTCAGCCCGGCACGCGCCAGCTTGATGGAAGTTGCCAGGCTGCTGATGGCCTCGTCCTGGCCGAATACCACCATCTGCAGGTTGCTCTCCAACTTCTGCAAAATCTCCTTGTCATCAGAGGAGACCGTTTTGGGGGGAATACGGGCGATCTTGGCAATTACCGTTTCAATATCGCCTACGCCAATCACCTTTTTGCGCTTGGACGCGGGCAGTAGTTGCTGGTAGGCACCCGCCTCGTCGATAACATCGATG
>CBDTVJ010000426.1:0-4118 GCA_965363655.1 uncultured Halieaceae bacterium
CTGAATCAAAAAACGAACGGATCGCTTCAACCAGCAATTGCTCTTTGCTGCCGAAACGACGATAAAGCGTAGGCACTGAAACCCGGCAGGACTCTGCAAGGTCGCGGATAGTAAGATCCATCACGCCTTTTTCAACAATGCATTGCCGTACCGTTTCAAGAATTCGTTCGCGCCGCTCCAGGGTCTGCTCTTCTACTAACTTCATCAAAAGTTCCAATAACTTTGCTACATAAAACGGCGATGCCAATAGCACCCCCAAATTCAAATTGGGCCAATAACAAAAGAATAAGCACGCAGCTCGACAACGGCCCGGTGAACCTTGGGACCCTTTACGCCTGTGTTCCGCCACTGTGAGATTAACATATTGATATCAAATATACACAGTGTTAGCGTGTTAACATCTCTAGAAAAGGCGTCCGGAATCCGGTCGCTGTGCAATCCCGCCTTTGTACCAAGAGCGCGACATAAATTGTATATTGGCTTTCAATCGACTAGAGAAGGATAAGACTATGCAAGATTTCCAGGGGCGTGTGGCTGTCGTCACCGGAGCCGGCAGCGGTATTGGATTGGCATCTGCCACCCGTTTTGCTGAGGAGGGAATGAAGGTGGTGCTGGCTGATATCCAGCAAGACGCACTGGATTCAGCAGTCGCGTCCTTGCACCAGGCGGGACACGATGTGATCGGTGTGCGTACAGATGTTAGCCAGTGTGAGCAGGTACAGAGCCTGGCGGACCAGGCCATTACTGCCTATGGCAAGGTGAATATCGTGCACAATAATGCCGGAGTGGTGCGCGCCGGGACCCTGGAGGAATTAACACTGGAGGATTGGCAGTGGGTGCTGGGGGTCGACCTGTGGAGCGTGATTTATGGTGTGAAAATATTTCTGCCGCTGCTCAAGCAGGCTGGCGAAGGACATATTATCAACACGTCTTCTAGTGCGGGCTTGCAGGCTACCGCTAACATCGGGCCCTACAATGTAGCCAAGTTCGGTGTGGTCGGCCTCACAGAGACTTTGAGGTTGGAGTTGGAAGAGGGTGATAGTCCCATCAGTGCTTCAGTGCTCTGTCCTGGGGCGGTACAAACACGGATTTGTGACAGCGATCGTAATCGACAGGCAACAGGTTTGGCCGCGGGTGATGCATCTGCAACCGACCAAACCTTTAAGGACATGGCCGGCCCTATCGTCGAGGCAGGTATTGCGCCGGCCGACGTGGCCGGAATGATTATCGACGCGATCAAAAATAATGATTTCTGGATATTGACTCACCCTGAGTGGAAGACGGTGATGCAGGAGCGTGTTGCCGGCCTGGCCAAAAACCAGCTTGTTACCGGCTTTGGTGGTTAGCTTTTCCAGTTGCTAACCCGGTACCAATAAGTGCTGGGACATCAGGGTAATTTTTGTAATATTTAAAACTGCGAGGTGTTAAGGACATGGAGGAACAGCTACAGGAACTGCTGGACAGAAAGGCTTGTGAAGACGTGTTAATGCGATACGGGCGCACACTGGACTGGTTGGATGAAGCTGGCCAGGAAAGCTGTTTCTGGCCCGATGCGGAAATTGACTACGGTTTTTTTCAAGGTACGGGTGAAGATTGGGTTCCTACCGTTATGACCGTGGAAACTGCATCACCCCGTCGCTGGCATGTCAGTACAGGGGTGATGGTGCAGTTAAAAGGCAACAAGGCTAAAAGTGAATGCTATGGCCTTACCGTAGGCACCACCGAGAACGAGCAAGGTGAGCTGGTAGATATGATGTTTGGCGGGCGCTACCTGGATGAACTGGAAAAACGCGACGGCCAATGGCGAATTTCAAAGCGAGCCTATATCGCAGATTGGACCCACCACTTCCCCAATGGGCTGGAGGAGCTTGCTGCCAGTGGTTTTATGTTGAATATCTTGAACATTCAACAGCCGGGTCATGAGTCTTATCGGACTTTGTAGTATCAATTAGTCTCCGTGGGCTGATGTGATATGCGGGAACGACACCGGGTGATGAACCAGGGGCTTTACCCTCTACGGCTGATATGCCGGGGTTACTGCATAGAGCTGTGGCATTCGAATCTTTCTGGAATAGGGCGTCTTCATGGCTTACAAAATAATTCAGTGGTCCAGTGGCAATGTAGGGAAAAATGTTATTGCTACCGTGGCACGGCGTAAGGGTCTCAAGCTGGTTGGCCTGTATGTGTATAACCCCGATAAAGTCGGTATGGACGCCGGTGAGATAGCCGGTATTGGCAATCTTGGTGTCAAAGCGACAAATGATAAGAACAAGCTGTTGATGATGGATGCGGACTGCGTGATTCATACGCCGCTGCCTTCGATGGTATATGGTGAAAACACCGATGAGGATCTGGATACGATTTGTGCGCTTTTGGCTGCGGGAAAAAATGTGATCACTACTGTGGGTTATATGTACCCCAAGGTGCACGGTGCCAAAGTAATGAATCGCCTCAAAGCTGCCTGCCGCAAGGGAGGAGCCAGCTTCCATGGCACCGGGGTAAACCCGGGCTGGCTGGGCGATGTGTTGCCATTAATGATGTCTGGAATCGCCCAGCGCCTGGATAAAATACATGTTCAGGAAATTACTAACTTCGAATTCTATGCCTCGCCTGAAATTGTTTTCGATATGATGGGCTTTGGTCGTACGCCTGCGCAATTCAAGCGGCAGGAACATTGCAAAAGGGCTCCGTCGCTGGTCAGCGCTGGGAATGGGCAGGGATAGTGAATAATAAAAAAGTCATTGTCCACGAAACCGTCTGGCGCATGCACGATTCGGTAGGGGACAAATGGCCCAGGGGGAACCATTCAATTACCATGCAAGGTAATCCCAATATGTTTCTGGATTTTGGTTCCACCTGGAACAGTGATGTGCTCCTTTCAACCGCCGCCCATGCTGTCAACGCGGTACCTTATGTCTGCGAAGCTTCATCGGGCGTCCGGACATTTGTCGATTTACCGACCATTATCGCCAGGGGCGCTATACAAGAAACTTGAGGCCATTCTTATTGGGCTGCCCCAATAATTACTGACCTCTCGTCTTTGTATCGGCGCAAACTATTTAGCGCAGGGGCTGGTAATCAATGCGTACCGGGTACTCGATCTCCTTGACGGAACTGTCCGGCATTTGGATGTTGCTAATAGTGACCGTGTAGTCCGTATCGTAGTCCCAGCCATTCACCATCCAGGAAAGGAAGTTTTTCAGACCATACCCCTTGGAGTCGTGATGCAGTGAAGTCACCGACAGTGCCGTGTTACTGGCAGTTTCTCTTACCACCACACTGGCACTTCGGAAGTAGTCGTACGAACTTGATCCCCCTGAAGGAGGCACCATAGACAGGCTCCAGGGAGTGGGTGAGCTCCCCTTGCTGACCAGCACGTAGGGATAGCCCTTATAGGGCAAGGCGATGAATTCGACATCGGGTGAAATCGACGTTGCAGGCGTCTGGCCGAACCCGAATACTTTCATCGATGAGTATCCGGCTGTCTGGCCGTAGCTGGTGTAACCCAACTGCGGATACAACAGCCAGCGTCGATGGCCCGCCTCCATCAAGGAACTGATATTCCTGTTGTCATTGGCATAGCCAATGGGATAGTAGGCGGGGTCACGCTGTATGGAGCTGGAGGACAGGTTCGACGACCCAGCGCCGGAGGCTGCCGCGGACGTGTAGCAGTCATCGGAAGACCTGGGGAAGTGAGTCAGGTAATTGTTCGCCAGCTGTACCAGTGAAGCCTGCTGCATCTCTGCACTGTAAAAGTCGTCGTACTGCACTGCCGGCAGGTAGTGCAGTTTACGGATCAGGTTGAGCGCGACTGTAAACCGGTTTTTGGCCTGGGATTTCAATACACCCGGATTGCAGTTGCCGGTATCGTAATCTGTCTGGTAGAGAAAGGTATCACTCCTGTACGTGGAGGAGTTCAGCCCAGCGAGAAAGTTAGCCCATTCGGCCACGTTGTAACGTGAGGCGCTGTCGGATGGTTCAGGGTCACTCACGGGTGGTTCAGGGTCACTCACGGGTGGTTCGGGGTCAACCACGGGTGGTTCGGGATCACTGCCGGGGGATCCGGGATCACTGCCGGGGGATCCGGGATCACTGCCGGGGGATCCGGGATCACTGCC
>CBDTVJ010000427.1:0-4104 GCA_965363655.1 uncultured Halieaceae bacterium
GCCGGACTTTTTCAATTTGACGCGGCGGTCTATCACCTCGACGATGTCGAGGCGGTCCAGCAGGGCATCCAGGAAAGCTTGGGGTATCCGTCCGGCCATGGGTGGTGTCGCGGCAATACAACAGCCGGTTATTGAACCATGCTGAAGCAGAAAAGTTTAGTGTTGTAGTTTTGTACTACCCGCTGTGGCTGCTGGCGCTGTCCGCTTCAGCCCGCCAGGCGCTGCTTGACCATCTGGCTGACGGCGCCGATGTCGGCCTTGCCCTGTAGCTGCGGTTTCAACTGGCCCATCACGGCGCCCATGGCTGCCATGCCAGTGGCGTCACTGCCAGCGATGGCCGCATCGACCATGGCTCGCAACTCGTCCTCGCTCAATTGCGCGGGGAGGAATTCCTGGATGACGACGATTTCGGCGTTTTCCTTGGCGGCCAGTTCTTCGCGCCCGGCATCGCTGTATTGCCCGGCGGAGTCGCGGCGCTGTTTTACCATCTTATCAAGCACAGCCAGGGCGCGGGCGTCATCAACTTCGATGCGCTCGTCAACTTCGATGCGTTTGAAATCGGCCATAATCAGCCGGATGGTAGACAGGCGATCCTTGTCCCTGGCTTTCATGGCGGTTTTCATGGCCGCCTTGATGGTCTGCGCGAGGGATTCAGAGCTCATTAGAGGGGAAGTCTGTGTCTGTACTAGGTCTAGTACAGGCGAACGCGCTTGCGGTTTTCGCGAGAAAGCTTCTTCAGGTGGCGTTTAACGGCTGCGGCACCGGCGCGCTTGCGCACGGTAGTGGGCTTCTCGTAGTGCTCACGCTTGCGCACTTCGGCGAGAACGCCAGCTTTTTCGCAGGAGCGCTTGAAACGACGCAGGGCGACGTCAAAGGGCTCGTTTTCCTTGATCTTGATATGGGGCATTAAATCCTCACCTCATCTGTTCAGTTATAGGGCGTAACGGGGCTCAACGACAATGACACCGGCCACACAACGCCTGAAAGGGCGCGCATTCTATACTTATCCCGGGTGTTTTGCAAAGCCCGCCAAGGTGGTAATTTAAGCGCACTCGGCTGGTTTGGCACTCCCCATGCCAGTATCATGCGCCACTGCTTCCCAATGGTACCTGTGATGCTAATTCTGGGCCTTGAAACATCCTGCGATGAGACCGGCGTTGCGCTGTATGACACCGAGCGTGGCCTGCTGGCGGATGCCTTGTTCAGCCAGGTGGATATTCACGTGGAATACGGTGGTGTGGTGCCGGAACTGGCTGCGCGTGACCATGTGCGCAAGACCTTGCCGCTGGTTGAGCAGGTGCTGGCGGAGGCCGGTTGTGCTGCCAGCGAAATCGAGGGTGTGGCCTACACGGCGGGCCCCGGCCTGGTGGGGGCGCTCATGGTGGGTGCCACCCTGGCGCGAGCGCTGGCCTGGGGGTGGGGAGTACCTGCGCTGGGTGTGCATCATATGGAGGGGCACTTACTGGCTCCCATGCTGGAGGATGAAGCCCCGCAATTCCCCTTTGTGGCGTTGCTGGTGTCCGGTGGGCATACGCAGTTGGTGCGCGTCGATGGTATTGGTCGCTACCGCCTACTGGGCGAGTCGCTGGATGACGCCGCCGGCGAGGCCTTCGACAAGGCCGCCAAAATGCTGGGCCTGCCCTATCCCGGCGGGCCGCATATCGCGCGGCTGGCGGTTGCGGGCGACCCGCAGCGCTTCGATTTTCCCCGCCCCATGGTCAATCGACCGGGCCTGGACTTCAGTTTCAGTGGTTTGAAAACCCACACGCTCAATACCGTCGCCGACTGTAGCCAGGACGGGGCGCTCAGCGAGCAGGATCGCTGCGATATCGCCCGGGCTTTTGAGGAGGCGGTGGTGGCGACGCTGGTGATCAAATGTCGCCGCGCCCTGCGGCAGGAGGCGCTCAAGACTTTGGTGATTGCTGGTGGCGTGAGCGCTAATATCAACCTACGCAGTGCCCTGGAGACTGCCCTTGCCAAGGAGGGTGCCCGGGTTTTTTACCCGGCGCCGAAGTTCTGCACCGATAATGGGGCGATGATCGCCTACGCCGGTGCCCAGCGCCTGGCTGCCGGGCAGGTGGACGATGATGACACGCGGGTGCGCCCGCGCTGGCCGATGGAAGAACTGCCGCCGTTGCATGCAGAGGAAACCAACTGAATGGATACGGTTTATATCAAGGGTTTGCGCGTGGATACCGTGATCGGTGTCTACGACTGGGAGCGCGACATCAGGCAGACGGTGGTGCTGGACCTGGATATGGACAGCGACAACCGCAGGGCGGCAGCCGGGGACAGCATCGAGCTGGCGCTGGATTACGCCGCTATTTCCGCGGCCATACTGGGCTTTGTCGGTGCTAGCGAGTACCAATTGATCGAGACTCTCGCAGAGGAAGTCGCCACGCTGGTACTGCGTGACTTCAATGTGGGCTGGTTGCGGCTGCGGGTGAGCAAGCCCGGTGCGGTGGCCCAGGCCGACGATGTGGGTGTGGTAATTGAGCGCGGAGAGCGGGGCTGATGGCCAGGGTTTACCTCGGACTGGGTAGCAATATCGAGCGGGAGCGCTATATAACCGTCGGGCTGGATGCCTTGCAGGGGCTGCTGGGTGAACTGGCCCTGTCCTCGGTCTATGACAGCGCGGCCGTGGGCTTTGAGGGGCAGCCATTTCTCAACCTGGTGGTCGCGGCGGACACGGCCCTGGACCTGGAACAGCTTGCTGCCCGTCTGCGCCACATCGAAGTGGAACATGGCCGTCCGGTCAATGCGACTCGCTACAGCCCGCGGCAGCTGGATATTGATATCCTGACGTATGACGATCTGGTGGGGGAGTTTTCCGGGGTGACCCTGCCACGCGAAGAGATCCTGCAGAACGCGTTCGTACTGTGCCCCCTGGCGGAACTGGCCCCCGAGGTTCTGCACCCGGTAGAAAAACGCAGCTACCAGACCCTGTGGCAGGATTATGACCAGTCTTCCCAGCCGCTGTCGAAAGTGGCTTTTATGTGGCGCGGCCGCCCGATCTCCCGGGCAGGCTGAATCAGCCCGGCCGCAGGGCTTCCAGGCGTCGGCTGCGTTCGGCGTTTATTGCTTCTCCCAGTGCCTTGCCGCTGACGCCACTATCAATGAATTGCGCCGCACTGACTTCCTGCGCCACGGCCAGGGCCTGACGCAGGTAGTCCGCCTGGGGATAGTCCCTGTTTTCAAAACCCAGCCGGCCGCGGGCATCCGCTTCGCAGGCTTGCAGGAAAGCTTCAAACCGTTGCGGGCGGCGCAACGCGTCGGTGTTATTGAGTAGCTTCAGGATAGTCTGCCCACGCAGCTCCAGCGCACGGTGGCAGTGGGTGTGGTACTGGCACGCCGTGGCGGCCAGCTCGGTATAGCGCCGCGGCGCTTTTAACCGCTTGCAGGCCCTGGTAACCAGCTTCTTGCCGCGCTGTTCGTGGGCGATGTGGCGTGGCCATTGCGCCTGCGGTGTGATGCCTTTGCCCAGGTCGTGCAGTAGTATGGCGAAGCGCACCTCGGTGTCATAGTCACGTGCCACCGCCTGTTGCAGGGCCATCAGCACATGTTCACCGGTATCGATTTCCGGGTGGTGTTCGGCGGTCTGGGGCACACCAAACAGGGCTTCCACTTCGGGCAGCAACTTTTCCAGTGCGCCGCAGTCACGCAGTACCCGGATAAACACTTCCGGGTTGCGCTCACCCAGGGAGCGCTCCATTTCTACCCACACGCGCTCTGCCGGCAGATGGGTCAATTCTCCCTGCTCCACGATATCGTGCATCAGGGCCAGCGTTTCGGGCGCGACGGTGAAATCCAGGTGCGCGTAGCGTGCAGCGAAGCGCGCGGTGCGCAGCACGCGCAGGGGATCATCCACAAAGGCAGCGGACACGTGGCGCAATACTCTCTGCTCCAGGTCCCGGCGGCCGCCGTGGGGATCGATGATATTGCCCTGGGCATCCTGCGCGATTGCGTTGACGGTGAGGTCCCGTCGCAGCAGGTCTTCTTCCAGTGTCACAGTCGGGTCGCAGTTCACCGCGAAGCCGGTGTAACCGTGCCCCTGCTTGCGCTCGGTGCGCGCCAGTGCGTATTCATCCTTGCTGCGGGGGTGCA